>JACCUS010000274.1 GCA_013811715.1 Nocardioidaceae bacterium | reverse complement strand
GCTTCGAGACGAAGTACACCGTCGTCTCGCGACGGGTCCAAGACCAGCAGGGCGACGTCGCAACGGCCGTGGAGGAAGCCGCGGTGGGTTTCCGGAGCATCAAGTCGTTCGGGCGACGCGAGCACAGTCAGGCCAAGTTCGCCGAGCGCACCGAGACGCTCTACAACACCTCGATCGAGAAGGTGCGGCTGTCCGCGCGGTTCTGGACCTTCTTGGAGATAGTCCCGAACATCAGCCTGGTGATCGTGCTGCTGCTGGGTGCATTGGCCGTCGGTAGCGGCCCGTTGACGCCTGGCACCCTGGTGGCGTTCATCATCTTGATGCTGCAGCTGATCTGGCCGATCCAGGCTCTCGGTGTCATCCTCGCGATGGCGCAGGAGGCGATGACCGCGGCGGACCGGGTCCAGGAGATCTTCGACACCGAGTCTGCGGTGCAGGGAGGCGACCGCGAGCTGGAGCAGCCCAGGGGGCACCTTCGGCTGGAGGGCGTGGGATTCTGTTTCCCAGACTCCGACGAGCTGGTGCTGCACGACTGCGACCTCGAGGTGCTCCCGGGCGAGACGCTGGCGATCGTGGGCGCGACCGGATCCGGCAAGACGGCCCTGACAGGACTTGTTCCCCGCTTGTACGACGTGACTGCCGGGCGCGTCACGATCGACGGGGTCGACGTCCGTGAGCTCACCTTGCCTTGTCTGCGGACGGTGGTGGCCACCGCCTTCGAGGAGCCCACCCTCTTCTCCATGAGCGCCCGGGAGAATGTAGCGCTCGGTCGCCCCGACGCCAGCGACGAGGACGTTGCCGCCGCGATCGAGACGGCGCAAGCCGGCTTTGTCTACGAGCTGCCCTGGGGGCTCGACACCCGTATCGGCGAGCAGGGGATGTCGTTGTCGGGCGGCCAGCGGCAGCGACTGGCGCTGGCCCGGGCGGTGTTGGCCAAACCTCGCATCCTGGTGCTGGACGACACGCTGTCCTCCCTCGACGTCCACACCGAAGCCCTGGTGGAGCATGCGCTGCGCAGGGTGCTGGCCGACTCGACCGGGATCGTCGTCGCCCACCGTGCTTCCACGGTCATGCTGGCCGACAAGGTGGCGCTGCTGGACGGCGGCACCATCACCAATGTCGGCACCCACCACGAGCTGCTCGAGAGTGTGCCGACCTACCGTGAGTTGCTCGCCGCTGACGCTGACACGGACGACGAGTTGGCCGCGCTCGAGGGGCAGTCGGTGCCGGGATGACCACGACCAACGACTGGCGCGGGGTCGCGTCCGAGGATCATGACGACCTCCCCACCAAGGCGTCGCTCATCCTCAAGGAGCGCTCACGCAAGCTGCTCGGCGAGCTCGTCCGGCCGCACAAGCGGATCATCGGGTTCCTTCTCATCGCGGTGCTCATCGAGAACGCCGCGCGACTCTCTGTGCCCTACCTGGTCAAGGAGGGCATCGACAAGGGAATCCCGCCGATCGTCGACGGCGAGGGCAACCAGACGCTGCTGATCATCGTGGCGATCCTCCTGGTGTCGGTGGTCACCCAGGCGATCACCAGGCAAATCTTCTTGACACTCGCTGGCCGCATCGGCCAGGAGGTGCTGCGGGCGCTGCGGGGTCGGGTGTTCGCCCACTTCCACGTGTTGTCGGCCGCCTTCCACGAGGACTACACCTCCGGCCGCGTCATCTCCCGGCAGACCTCAGACATCGAAGCGATCGACGAGCTGCTCGAGACAGGGTTCGACGGCCTGATGACGGCGGTCCTTACGCTGTTCGGCACGGCGATCCTGCTGCTCGTCCTCGATCTCAAGCTCGGCCTCGTCGCGCTGTTGTGCTTCCCCTTCCTGTTCTTGATCACTCGCTGGTTCAGGCGGGAGTCGGCCAAGGCGTATCGGCGTACCCGCGAGACCGTTGCCGTGGTCATCGTCCACTTCGTCGAGACGATCACCGGCATGCGCGCGGTGCAGGCCTTCCGTCGGGAGGGCCGCAACCAGGAGATATTCGACTCCGTCGACGACGACTACCGGGCCGCGAACGAGAGGGCGTTCCGGCTCGTCGGCATGTTCATGCCGGGCATCAAGCTGATCGGCAACGTGACCATCGCGGTGGTGCTGGTCTACGGTGCCTACCTGGCGTTCGACGACGAGGTCACCGTCGGTGTGCTGGCGGCTTTCCTGCTCTACCTGAGGCAGTTCTTCGAGCCGATGCAGGAGATCTCCCAGTTCTACAACACGTTTCAGTCAGCATCGGCCGCACTCGAGAAGTTGGCGGGAGTGCTCGACGAGGAACCGTCGGTCCGCGAGCCGACCGAACCGATCCCCCTGCCAGACGCGACGGGGGCGGTGCGCCTCGAGCACGTGGGCTTCTCGTACGTCGAGGGCCGACCCGTATTTCCGGGCCTCGACCTGCAGATCCCCGCCGGCCAGACGTTGGCGCTGGTGGGCACGACGGGCGCTGGCAAGACGACTCTGGCGAAGCTGGTCTCGCGCTTCTACGACCCCACCAGCGGGAGGGTGACGCTGGACGGGGTCGACCTGCGCGATCTCAGCGAGGACGACCTTCGTCGAGCAGTCGTGATGGTGACGCAGGAGAACTTCCTCTTCAACGGCACGGTCGCCGACAACATCCGCTTCGGCAAGCCGTCGGCGTCGATGGAGCAGGTCGTCAACGCGGCCACGGCCATCGGAGCGCACGACTTCATCGCCGGACTGCCCGAGGGTTATGACACCGACGTGGCCAACCGAGGTGGGCGACTGTCGGCAGGTCAGCGGCAGCTCGTCGCGTTCGCGCGTGCCTTTCTCGCCGACCCGGCGGTGCTCATCCTCGACGAGGCCACGTCGAGTCTCGACGTACCGTCGGAGCGGCTGGTGCAGCGAGCACTGCGCACGATCCTGTCCGAGCGGACCGCGATCATCATCGCCCACCGACTCTCCACCGTCGAGATCGCCGACCGGGTGCTGGTCATGGAGCATGGGGAGATCGTCGAGGACGGTGCGCCAGCTGTCCTGGTCGCAGGCGGCTCGGGCCGCTTCTCCGACCTGCACGACGCATGGCTCGCATCCCTCGCCTGAATCGGGTCTCCGAGCCGCCGGACCGTCCCGCCACAGCTATGGGGCCCGCCAGGCATTCGTCTGTGCGGCCGCACCGCAGGTGTGCCCTCGAAGTCGCTGACGAAGCGCGGGCGTTGAGACTCGTCTGTGAGGCGGCACTGCAGAAACGGCTCGAAGTCGCAGACGACCGCGTCGGGCCAGCCGCCATCGCCCCAGGGTCGGCGGTGCTGGCAGTGGACACCAGCCGCGGCCCACTACCCTGTGCTGCATGACCGGGCCTGTCACGATCGCCGACGCACAGCAGCTGTTCGACGCTGAGCCCGGCTGGCTCAACACGGCCAGCTACGGGCTCCCTCCGCGCCCGGCCTGGGAGGCATTTCAGGCGAGTCTCATCGAATGGCGGCACGGCCACACCTCATGGGAGCCTTGGGCTGAGTCCTCGGATGCCGCGCGTGCGAGTTTCGCGCGGTTGGTGGGCGCCAGCGTGGAGGACGTCGCGATCGGCGCGAACGTGTCTGCGCTGGTGGGGCTGGTGGCCGGCTCGCTGCCGCCCGGCTCGCGGGTGCTTGCGCCATCAGTCGAGTTCACGTCCAACCTGTTCCCGTATCTGGTGCAGGCCGAGCGGGGCGTCGTCGTCGACACGGTACCGCTGGCCGAGCTGGTCGACCGGATCGATGAGACGGTCGACGTGGTCGCGCTCAGCGCCGTACAGTCCTCGACCGGTGAGGTGACCGACCTTGACAAGGTCTCCCGGCGGGCCCGCGAAGCCGGAGCGCTGTTGGTCGTCGACGCCACCCAGGCCGTGGGCTGGCTGCCCGTCGACGTCGCGACGGTCGACGTCATGGCCTGTGCGGCGTACAAGTGGCTCTGCTCACCGCGCGGGACCGCGTTCCTGTACGTCAGACCTGAGTTGCGCGACCGGTTCGTGTCGGTGGCCGCCGGGTGGTTTGCCGGCGAAGACGTCCATTCCTCGTACTATGGTCCGCCGCTTCGGCTGGCAGACAACGCGCGTCGCTTCGACGTGTCGCCCGCCTGGCATTGTTGGGTCGGTACGGCGCCGGCGCTCGAGCTCGTCGAGCAGGTGGGGGTGGAGCAGATCCGCGAGCACAACGTACGGCTTGCCAACCGCTTCCGCGCAGGTTTGGGATTGCCGGCATCCGACAGCGCGATCGTGGCCGCCGACGTGCCCGATGCCGAGCGGCGGCTGTCAGCGGCGGGTGTCCGCGCGGCGTCGCGGGCGGGATCGTTGCGGGCGTCGTTCCACCTGTACTCCACCGACGCCGACGTGGACGCCGCACTTGGCGCGCTGGTCGACTGAGCCTAGGCCGCCGGCTGCTGCCCTGGCCCGGTCGCTGTCTCCGGCCTCGCGTCCCGCTGCTTGCCTCGCCGCTCTGCTGAGACCACCATCGCCACAGCGCCGACAACGACTGTCCCGCTGAGGGCGATTGCCACGGTGACGGGCTCGGCCAAGATGAGCCACCCCAAGAAGACGGCAACCACCGGGTTGACGTAGGCGTAGGTGGCGACCAACGAGATGGGCGCCGCGCTCAGCAGCCAGACGTACGCCGTGAACGCCACGACTGTCCCGAAGATCACGAGGTAGGCCCACGCGAGCCAGGCCTCGATCGGTGCAGACTGGGGAACCAACCCTTCGCCGCGCACTGCCGCCCCGATCAGCAAGAAGACAGCGCCGAAGACCATCTCGTACACGGCAGTCACGAACGGGTCCTTCGGTAGCGACAGGCGGGGCATCGACCAGGAGCCGAACGACCAGCACAGCGTCGCCAACGCGATGATCAGGCAGGCGCCGATCGGGATGCTCTCGCCGAAGCCGATGGCGGCGACGAGCCCGACGAGTCCGCCGAATCCGACGAGCACACCGATCGCCGTACGTCGGTTGGGCCGGTCCCCCGAGCCCGCTCGGAAGGCGATCACCCACAGCGGGACAGCCGCCACTATCAGGGCCGCGACGCCAGAGGGCGAGCCCATCGACTCCCCGACGGAGACGAGGCCGTTGCCGAGCATGGGCAACATCAGCCCCAAGAGGGCACACGCCAGCAGTTGGGGGCGAGTTGCCCGCAGCCGTCCCAGTCCGCCCCGGGCGGCCAGGATGGCGCCCAGGATCACGCCCCCACACAGGTAGCGCCACCCGGCCGACGCCAGCGGCGGAAGGTCTTCGACGACGATCTTGATGCCCAGGTACGTCGATCCCCAGACGACGTACACGATCGCCAACGCCACGACGATCAACGCGGTCGACGGCGGTGTGACCGTGGCCTGCTGAGTCATTGGCGTCGATGCCGTTTGACCCTGTCTCACCCTGCCAGCCTAGACAACGCAGGCGCCGCAGGTCGCGTGATTTCCGGACACCGACCCACGACTTCCCGTCAACGCAACTCTTACCGGGCTTCGCTGCCGGGCTGATTAGGTGTCACATGTGCCTGGTCGGTATCCTCACCCCTAGCTGTGGTCGCAGTCACAGGAGACTGATCGACTAGAGGAGGTGGCGAGTGAGCGACTCTGGACTTGGCCCAGACCTCGGGAAGGTCTTCGGGCCCGCCCACGAGGGCGAAGGCACCGAACTGATTCAGCTCCTGACACCCGAAGGAGAGCGCGTCGAGCATCCGGAGTTCTCCTTCGACCTCGATGACGAGGCGATCAAGGGCTTCTACCGCGACCTGGTGCTGAGCCGGCGCATCGACACCGAGGCCACGGCCCTCCAGCGCCAAGGCGAGCTCGGGATCTGGGCCAGCCTGCTCGGGCAAGAAGCAGCCCAGGTCGGCTCCGGCCGCGCCATGCGTGACCAGGACTACGCGTTCCCGACGTATCGCGAGCACGCCGTCGCGTGGTGCCGCGGGGTCGACCCGCTGCACCTGCTGGGCCTGTTCCGCGGCGTCGACCAGGGCGGCTGGGACCCGATCGCCGACAGGTTCGGCCTCTACACGATCGTCATCGGCGCTCAGGCGCTGCACGCCACCGGCTACGCCATGGGCCTGCAACGCGACGGGGTGATCGGCACCGGCGACCCCGACCGCGATGCCGCGGTGATCGGATACTTCGGCGACGGCGCCACCAGCCAGGGCGATGTCAACGAGGCCTTCATCTGGGCCAGTGTCTTCAACGCGCCTGTCGTGTTCTTCTGCCAGAACAACCAGTGGGCGATCTCCGAACCCATCGAGCGACAGTCGAAGATCCCGCTCTACCAGCGCGCACTCGGCTTCGGCTTCCCCGGCCTTCGCGTCGACGGCAACGACGTGCTGGCGACGTACGCCGTCACGCAGGCGGCGTTGCAGCGTGCTCGCGAGGGCAGCGGACCCACCTTCGTCGAGGCCTACACCTACCGGATGGGCGCGCACACCACGTCCGACGACCCCACCAAGTATCGCGTCACCGAGGAGCTGGAGCAGTGGAAGCTCAAGGACCCGATCGAGCGGGTCAAGGCGTATCTGTCGCGCAACGGCGTCGCCGACGACGACTACTACGCCGAGATCGAGTCCGAGGCCGACGAGCTCGCCGCCCGACTGCGCAAGGGCTGTCTGGAGCTGCCCGACCCGAGCCCGCTCGACATCTTCGACCAGGTGTACGCCGAGACCACCGAAGAGCTGAAGACCCAGCAGGCCCAGTTCGCCGAGTACCTCTCGTCGTTCGAGGCTGCCCACGGGTCGGACACGCCCGAAGGAGCACTGCGATGACGGCCATCACCATGGGCAAGGGCATCAACATGGGGCTCCGCGCCGCAATGGAGGCCAACCCCAAGGTCATCGTGATGGGGGAGGACGTCGGCAAGCTCGGGGGCGTCTTCCGGATCACCGACGGCCTGCAGAAGGACTTCGGCGAGGAGCGGGTCATCGACACCCCGCTCGGCGAGTCGGGGATCATCGGTACGGCGGTCGGGCTCGCCATGCGCGGCTACCGCCCCGTCTGCGAGATCCAGTTCGACGGGTTCGTCTACCCCGGCTACGACCAGATCGTCAGCCAGGTTGCCAAGCTGCACTTTCGCAGCCGCGGCAAGGTGAAGATGTCGATCGTCATCCGGATCCCGTTTGGTGGCGGCATCGGCGCGGTCGAGCACCACAGCGAGAGCCCGGAGGCCTACTTCGCGCACACCGCCGGTCTGAAGGTGGTCGCCTGCTCGAACCCCGTCGACGCGTACTGGATGACGCAGCAGGCCATCGACTCCGACGACCCAGTGGTGTTCTTCGAGCCCAAGCGCCGCTACTGGGAGAAGGCCGAGCTCGACGAGTCGCTCCAGCCCGACCCGTTGTTCGCCTCGCGGGTGGTCAGGCAGGGCAACGATGTCACTGTGCTCGCCTACGGCCCGATGGTGAAGACCGCCTTGGAGGCGGCGACCGCCGCCGAGGACGAAGGCAAGGGCCTCGAGGTCATCGACCTGCGCACGCTGTCCCCACTCGACATGGGTCCGGTGCACCAGTCGGTGCGCAAGACCGGCCGCGCGGTCGTCGTACACGAGGCCCCGACCAACCTCGGGCTGGGTTCGGAGATCGCCGCCCGGGTCAGCGAGGAGTGCTTCTACTCGCTCGAGTCGCCGGTGCTGCGGGTGGGCGGCTTCGACACGCCGTACCCGCCGAGCCGGATCGAAGAGGAGTACCTGCCCGACCTCGACCGGGTGCTCGACGCCGTCGACCGCTCACTCGCTTACTGAACGGATCCTGGCATGTCTGATGTGAAGCACTTCAAGCTGCCCGACGTCGGTGAGGGGCTCACCGAGGCGGAGATCGTCAGCTGGAAGGTCAAGCCAGGGGACACCGTCAAGGTCAACGACGTCGTCGTCGAGATCGAAACGGCGAAATCGCTGGTCGAGCTGCCTTGCCCGTTCGCGGGCACCGTCACCGAGCTGTTCGCCGGGGAAGGCGACACTGTCGACGTCGGCGTGCCCATCATCGCGGTCGATACCGGTGCAGGCGCCGCGGCGAAGGGGCCGGTGGCGGCCGGCCCGGCGGAGGTTCCGGAGGTCGGGGGAGGCGCGGAGGACATGATTCCCACCCCCGCGGTTCCCAGCCCCGAGGGGGAGCAGGCGGTTGAGCCGGGCCTGATCGGAGGCCCTGCCCCCGGGGGCCGTACGTCGGTGCTGGTGGGCTACGGCCCGCGTACGACGGAGGCCAAGCGCCGCCCCCGCAAGGGTGTCACGCCGACGGAGGCTTCTCCGGCGGCCGCACAGGTCGGCGTGCAGCAGGCGTTCAGTCCGGAGACGATGCCGCCGCCGGACGTCCCCACCGAGGTGGCCGCTCCGGCGGCGACCGCTACGTCCGCCGTCAGCGAGGAGCCCGAGGCGTCCGAGCGCGGCACGGTCGGTGGTCCGGCCAAGGCGCTGGCGAAGCCGCCAGTGCGCAGGCTAGCCAAGGACCTCGGCATCGACCTGTCCACCATCACCCCGAGCGGGCCAAACGGCTCCATCACCAGGGCAGACGTCGAGTCCCACTCGGAGGCCGGGGTGGCAGAGCCAGCGGCCGCCGCGGCTCCGGCCATGGCGACTGGTGGGCGTGAGACGCGGATTCCGGTCAAAGGTGTGCGCAAGATGACCGCCCAGGCCATGGTTTCGTCTGCGTTCACCGCCCCCCACGTGACCGAGTGGATGACGGTCGACGCCACCCGCACCATGCGGATGGTGCAGCGGCTGCGCGGCCACCGGGACTTCCGTGACGTCAGGGTTTCGCCGCTGCTCATCGTCGCCCGAGCGGTCTGCACGGCGATGCGCCGTACACCGGAGGTCAACGCGGCCTGGGACGAGGACGCCCAGGAGATCGTCCTCAAGCACTACGTCAACCTCGGCATCGCTGCGGCGACTCCGCGCGGGCTGATGGTGCCGAACATCAAGGACGCCGAGTCGCTGTCGGCCGTGGCACTGGCTGGGGCAATCGGTGAGCTGACGTCGACGGCGCGCGGCGGCAAGACCCAGCCTGCCGAGATGAGCGGCGGCACGTTCACGATCACCAACGTCGGCGTCTTCGGCGTCGACGCCGGCACGCCCATCCTCAACCCAGGCGAGTCCGGCATCTTGTGCATGGGCGCCATCCGCAAGCAGCCGTGGGTGGTCGGCAACACCATCAAGCCCCGCTGGATCACCACACTGGCGCTCTCGTTCGACCACCGCGTCGTCGACGGTGAACAGGGCTCGAGGTTCCTCGCCGACGTCGCGGCGATTGTCGAGGACCCCGCCAACGCCCTGCTGTTCTGAGCCGTCGGCCGCCCTTATGGCTGAAGACTCGCCCAAGTCCTGAGCGGAGGACCTTCAGCCATAAGCAGGGGTGTAGTCCGCCTCAAGCACACGGGATCCATAGGCGCGGAGTAGCCCCACTCACATCGTCGTTAGTCCAGCAACTCGGCGAGGTCGGACACGACCACGTCGGCGCCGTGGTCGCGCAGCGCTTCGGCCTGACCTACGCGGTCGACGCCGACGACCAGGCCGAACCCTCCGTTGCGTCCGGCCTCGACACCGCCGAGAGCGTCTTCGACGACCACGGCCTGCTCGGGCGACACTCCGAGGCGCTGGGCGGCGGCAAGGAACGTGTCCGGCGCGGGTTTGCCCGGCAGCCCGAGCTCTCCCGCCACCTCGCCGTCGACCCGGGTATCGAAGAGGTCGGTGATGTTCGCCGCCTGAAGCACGGTCAGGCAGTTGCGGCTGGACGAGACGACCGCGGTCTTGACACCCCGCTGGCGCAACCGGTGCAGCAGGTCGACCGACCCCTGGTACGGCTCGACGCCCTGCTCGCGGATGATCTCGTTGACGAGGTCGTTCTTGCGGTCGCCAAGCCCCCGCACCGTGTCGGCCCCCGGCTGTTCGTCGGGTCCGCCCTCTGCCAGCTGGATGTCTCGGGCAGTCAGGAAGTTGCGTACGCCGTCATAGCGCGGCAGGCCGTCGACGTGACGGTTGTAGTCGGCCCGCTCGAACGGCTCGAATGGTACGTCCAGCCGCTCCGCCCGCTGGCGCAAGAACTGGTCGAACATCTGCTTCCAGGCCGAGTAGTGCTGATCCGCCGTGCTCGTGATCACCCCGTCCAGGTCGAAGAGTACGGCGGCGAAGCGGTCGAGCGCACTCATCGGTGCTCGCCCAGCGCCACACTGCTCGGCGCCCCGGCTGAGAGCTCGACCGCCTCGCCCCGGACGCTGACGGTCATGCCCGGGCCCTCCTCGAGCCGCAACGTGATGCGCTCGGTCTCGACCTCGACATGCAGCCGCTGCCCGCGAATGGTCAACGGAAAGCTCAGGCGCGACCAGGCCTTGGGCAGCGAGGGGTCGAAGCAGATCCGCCCGTCGAAGTCCCGCAGCCCGCCGAAGCCGTACACCAGGGCCATCCACGTCCCGCCGGTCGACGCGATGTGGATTCCCTGGTCGGTGTTGGCGGCGACGTTGGCAAGATCCATCAGCAGCGCCAGTCGGAAATGCTGCATCGCGCGCTCCTCGTACCCGATCTCGGCGGAGACGATGCTGTGCACCGGTGGCGACAACGAGGAGTCGCTGGTGGTGAGGGGGTCGTAGTAGTCGAAGTTGCGCCGCTTCTGCTCGAACGTGAACTCGTTGCCGAGCAAGAACATGGCGAGCACGACGTCGGCCTGCTTCAAGACCTGGTGACGGTAGATGACCAGCGGGTGGTAGTGGAGAAGCAGGGGGTAGTTCTCCGGGGGTGTGGCGGCGAAGTCCCACCTCTCCCGTTCGAGGAACTTCGCATCCTGCGGGTTGATGCCCCGCTTCTCGTCGTACGGGATCTCCATGGCCTTCGCCGCTTGGAGCCAGTCACCGATCTCCCGCTCATCAAGCCCGACGTCGTTGCACAGCACGCGGTAGCGGTCGTGGTCACGCTCGGCCAGCTCACGCAGGACGGTGACGGCGTAATTGAGGTTCAACCGGGCCACGAGGTTGGTGTAGGCGTTGTCGTTGACGACCGTGGTGTACTCGTCAGGGCCGGTGACCGTGAAGAGATGGAACCGGCCCTCGTCGTCGTAGAAGCCGAGATCTGCCCACATCCGTGCGGTCTCCACCAGCAGCTCGGCGCCGACCTCGGCGAGGATGTCGGTGTCGCCGGTGGCGTCGACGTACCGCTTCAGGGCATAGATGATGTCGGCATCGAGGTGGTACTGCGCCGTGCCCGCCTGATAGTACGCCGACGCCTCCTCGCCGGTGATCGTGCGCCACGGGAACAGCGCACCCGCCTGGTTGAGCTCGGTCGCACGCTCTCGCGCCTTGCCCAACATGCTGTACCGGAAGCGCAGCAGGTTCTTGGCGATGCGCGGCTCGGTGTAACACAAGAACGGCAGCACGAAGATCTCGATGTCCCAGAAGTAGTGGCCCTCGTAGCCGTGACCGCTCAGCCCCTTGGCCGGGACGCCGCTGCCCTCCGCTCGCGCCGTGGCCTGGAACAGCTGGAAGAGGTTCCAGCGCACCGCCTGCTGGACGTGCGCGTCGCCCTCGACT
>JACCUS010000251.1 GCA_013811715.1 Nocardioidaceae bacterium | reverse complement strand
TGCGCCGCTGCTAGAGGTGCCGGTCATCCGGCCGGCCCTGAGCTCGGCACGCAGGTCGGCGACATCGAGCACCACCGGCTCGCAGTCCTCGAACTCCTCGAGCTGCTGCACCCCGGTAGGGCGGCAGCCACGGGCTATCACGACATGGCGCTGGCCCGTCGACGACGCGCTCATCGCCCTCGGGGGTCAGTGCCAGCACGCCGACGCTGTGTCCGCCCCCGAACATGTGCCATTCGGCCACCCCGCCGTCGGGCAGCTGGTACATGCGCCTGCTGACGCGGATCCAGCCGTCGTGGAGGACGACGTCGTCGCCGATGGCCGTCCATCGCCGGTGCGAGTAGGGGTCGGCGTCACTCACGGTCGGCGCGGTCATCGGGAGGATCGCCGAGTACGTCGCTGGGGTCGTCTGCGGGCTGGTCGTCCGGCGACACCGTGTCGCCTGCGACCGTGTCGCCCGCGGCCGCGTCGCCCGCGGCCGTGTCGCCATCAGCCGTGTCGCCGGACTTCTTGGCGGCGGCGTCCGCCGCCTCGGCCGAGCTGCCGAAGAGCCGGGTGAGCCGGACGCCGGGGATGCGGCGGAACTTGCGCGGCTGGCTGCGAGAACGGTCGAGCACCGCGACTTCGAGCTTGTCACCGGTGACAGTGCGCGGCGACGTACCGTCGTGACCCAACGCGTCGACGGCGACCCGGAGGGCCGCCTCGAGGTCGAGCCCGTCGGAGTAGTGGGCAGCCAGATGCGCGCTGACCTGCTCGGCGGACCCCCCCATCACCGCAAAGCCGTGCTCGTCGGCCACCGACCCGTCGTACGTCAGCCGGTAGACCTGGTCCTCGTCGGCGCTACTGCCCACCTCGGCCACGAACAGCTCGACCTCGTAGGGCTTCTCCCCGCCCGAGGAGAAGATCGTGCCGAGCGTCTGGGCATAGGCGTTGGCCAGCGCCCGGCCGGTCACGTCTCGCCGGTCGTAGGAGTAGCCGCGCATGTCGGCGAGCCTGACCCCGGCGATCCGCAGGTTCTCGAACTCGTTGTAGCGCCCCACGGCCGCGAAGGCGAGCCGATCGTAGAGCTCGGAGATCTTGTGCAGCGCCTGCGACTGGTTCTCGGCGACGAAGAGCAGCCCGTCGGCGTACTGCACCACCACGACCGAGCGGCCGCGGGCGATCCCCTTGCGGGCGAAGTCCGCCCGGTCCTTCATCAGCTGCTCGGGCGAGACGTAGAACGGCATCGACATGGTTAGGTGACAATCCTCTCGCCGGTCAGGTCAACGGGGCAGCCGGGCCGTCGGGGCGCAGCATCCGCGCGGCGACGACCCGGTCGGCGATCACCGCGACCTCGTCATCGGCCATCTGCAAGAAGCCGTCCTCGGTCACCACGGTCACGATCGGGAAGATCCTTCGGGTCATGTCGGGCCCACCCGTCGCCGAGTCGTCGTCCGCGGCGTCGTACAGGGCTTGGACCGACGCCGTCACGCATTGCTCGGCGTCGAGACCCTCGCGGTACAGCTTCTTCAACGACCCGCGGGCGAACAGCGAACCGGACCCCACCGAGTAGAACGCCTGCTCCTCGTAGCGGCCGCCGGTGACGTCGTAGGAGAAGATGCGACCGCCGCCGGTGTGGATGTCGTACCCGGCGAACAAGGGCACGACCGCGAGACCCTGCATGGCCATGCCGAGGTTGCCCCGGATCATGGCGGCGAGGCGGTTGGCCTTGCCGTCGAGGGACAGCGTCGTCCCCTCGATCTTCTCGTAGTGCTCGAGCTCGGCCTGGAAGAGCCGGACGAGCTCGACGCCGAGCCCCGCGGAGCCGGCGATGCCGACGCAGGAGAACTCGTCGGCCGGGAAGACCTTCTCGATGTCGCGCTGGGCGATCACGTTGCCCATCGTGGCCCGGCGGTCTCCCGCCATCACCACCCCGCCGTCGAAGGTGGCCGCGACGATGGTGGTCGCATGCGGGGCCTCGGTCGTCACCTGACTGACTGGAGGGGTACGGCGTCCTGGCAACAGCTCAGGCGCCTGATGGGACAAGAAGTCGGCGAAGGATGAACTTCCCGGCGTCATGAAAGACGGCGGAAGGCGAGTCGTCGGGTCGGCCACGTGTCCTACTCGCCACCCTTCTGGACGAACCCGCGGACGAACTCCTCGGCGTTCGACTCCAGCACCTCGTCGATGTCGTCGAGGATGGCATCGACGTCGTCGTCGAGCTTCTCCTTACGCTCGACCGCCGCTTCGTCGGGGGCGGACTCGGGTGGGGCGTCCTCCTCTGAGGACTTGCGTGTGGGCTTGTGCTGCTGGCCACCTTCGCGCGCCATTGCGCCACCTCCTTGAGTCGACACCATCCTTGCACCCGAACCCTACCTGCGAGGGACATCAGACTCACACGGCCCGACTCCAACTCAACCCGACTCAGCCGCAGAGCCCCGCGCGACTCAGCCGGTGAGGGCCGCGAACAGCTCTTCGGCCGTCGCGCACCGGTCCAGCAGCGCCCCCACGTGCTGACGGGTGCCGCGCGACGGCTCCATCGTGGGGATGCGCTGCAGCGAGTCGCGGCCGGGCAGGTCGAAGATCACCGAGTCCCAGGACGCGGCCGCGATCCGGTCCGGATACTTGGCCAGGCAGCGCCCGCGGAAGTAGGCGCGGGTGTCGTCGGGAGGCTCGGCCACGGCCCGGGCCACCTCGTCGTCGGTCAGCAGCCGCTCGATCGATCCCCGTGTCACCAGCCGGTGGTACAGCCCCTTGTCCGGCCGCAGATCGGAGTACTGGAGGTCGATAAGGTGCAGCTTCGGGTCGTCCCAGTCGAGCCCGTCGCGCTCGCGGTACGACTCCAACAACGCCAGCTTGGCCACCCAGTCCAGCTCTCGGCGGCACTCCATCGGGTCGCGGCGCAGTCGGGTCAGCATGTCCTCCCACCGTTCTAGGACGTCACGCGTCTGCTTGTCGGCGTCGGAGCCGAGCCGGTCGTCGACGTACCCGCGTGCCAGCTCCAGATAGGTCTCCTGCAGGTCGAGCGCGGTCAGGCTACGGCCGTCCTTGAGCTTGATGCGGTGCCGCAGGGAAGGGTCGTGGGAGACCTTGTGCAGCTCGCTGACCGGGCCGTCGATGGCGAGGTCGGCGCTCAGCGCGCGGTCCTCGATCATGGCGAGGATCAGGGCGGTCGTGCCCACCTTGAGGTACGTGGAGATCTCCGCGAGGTTGGCGTCACCGATGATGACGTGCAGACGCCGGTACTTTTCGGGGTCGGCGTGTGGTTCGTCACGCGTGTTGACGATCGGCCGCTTCAGGGTCGTCTCGAGCCCGACCTCCACCTCGAAGTAGTCGGCCCGTTGGCTCACCTGGAAGCCGTGGGTGTTGCCGTCCTGCCCGATTCCGACCCGGCCGGCGCCGCAGATGACCTGCCGGCTCACGAAGAACGGCGTGATGTGCCGGACGATGTCGGGAAACGGTGTCGCCCGCTGCATCAGGTAGTTCTCGTGGGCGCCGTACGACGCCCCCTTGTTGTCGGTGTTGTTCTTGTACAGCACGATCAGGTTCTGACCAGGCACGTGCACGGCGGCCGCGGCGGCCGCCACGATCCGCTCCCCCGCCTTGTCCCACAGCACGATGTCACGAGGATTGGTGCACTCGGGGGTGGAGTACTCTGGGTGGGCGTGGTCGACGTACAACCGGGCGCCGTTGGTGAGGATCAGGTTGGCGAGTCCGATCTCCTCGTCGGTGAGCTGGCTCGGGTCGGCGGCGGCGCGGCTCAGGTCGAAGCCCCGCGCGTCGCGCAGCGGGCTCTCCTCCTCGAAGTCCCAGCGGGCGCGGCGTGAGCGTTGGCTGGTTGATGCGTAGGAGTTCACCACCTGCGACGAGGTGAGCATCGGGTTGGCCGCCGGCGTCCCCAGCACCGAGATGCCGAACTCCGTCTCGGTTCCCATGATCCGCTGCACGCTCATTGGTTCAGCCTACGCAGTGCCTGATCGCCGGCTGAGGCGAAGGCGCAATAGGGTGCGCCCATGGAGGTTTTCGACAACGGCTGGGACGCGCAGGCGACCCTCGTCGACGGCCGCTGGGTTGAGCGCACCCCGCGTCGTATCGAGGTGGCCGAGAGGTTGCGGCGAGAGGCGGTGCTGCTGCCCTGGCTTGCTCCCCAGGTCCCGCTGGCAGTGCCGCAGCCGGTCGTGTTGTCGGAGGAGCCACTTCGGCTCCGGCACCCGCTGATCGTCGGCGATCCGTGTTCTGGTGACAACCCCTCGCAGGCCGCGGCGCTGGGCGGATTCCTGGCGGCGCTGCACGCCCTGTCCGTCGAGGACGCGCTAGGGCTCGGCGTGCCGGACGCGCAGACGTCGTACGACGAGAGTCGGCCCACCTGGGCCAGGTTTCGTCGGGAGGTGGTGCCGATGCTTGAGCCCGCGCTGCGTTCGGCGGGTAACGGCCTGCTCGACCGGATCGTCACGCCCCCTCTGCGGCCCCGGCTTGTGCACGGCGACCTCGGCCCAGCGCATGTCCGCGTCAGCGGCGACGAGGTAACCGGCATCATCGACTGGAGCGACGCGTGTGTGGGCGATCCGGCGCTAGATCTCGCGTGGGCGATACACGGCACGACGCCGGTCTTCGCCCGCAGCTTCGCTGCCGGATACGGCACCGACGAGGCGCTCGCATCGAGGGCCCTTGACTGGCACCTGCTCGGACCGTGGCACGAGGTGATCTTCGGCATGGACACCCAGCAGCCCGTCTTCGTCGAGAGCGGTCTCAGCGGCGTAGTTCAGCGGCTTCACGCCCACTGAGCGCTCCCCGTCATTGCGCTCGCTGCGCCGGACTGGCTGACTGGGGAAATTGCTTACCCAAGAACACGGCCTCCGGGTCGCCGTAGTAGCGCCCGAAACGACCGTCGACCTCGCGGTAGCCCCACTGCCGGTACAGCGAGATGGCCGCCGGTTGAGGTTGCCCGGTCTCGAGCACCATCCAGTCCACGCCTGCCGCGGAGGCAGAGGACTCGAGTGCGGCGAGCAGCTGACGCGCCAGGCCTCGGCCACGGGAAGCGGGTACGACGTACATCCGCTTGATCTCGGCGGTCACGCGACCGGGGAGCCATGGCGCAGGCGCGAGACGGCGCCAGCCGCCCATCGCCACCGGGAGTCCGGCCACGTAGCCGACGAGGAACTCGCCGTTCGCCGGTGAGAAGTGCGCGGGCGTCGTCACCGAGGCGTCGCCCTCGCCGTACAACTGGCGATATTCGGCCTGCACGAGGTCGACCAGTGCCGCCACGTCCGGATGGCCGTAGCCGCGCGGGATCAGGTCCACGCCGCCATCGTAGGACGACCGAATCGCCGGCACCCAGGCATCTGCTCGCCGAGTGCCGAACCCTCGGGGCTGCCCGCGCCATTGTCGGACACCGATCAACTCGGCGTCCGACAGGCCCGAGACGTGTTGGCCGAACAACACCACGCCGGCCGGAGCTGGCAGGCCATCGACATGCCCATCTGGAACTCACCGTTGGCAGCCGGGAAACCTTCGAGCGTCGGCACCGATTTGCCTTGTATACATGGCAAACAGCTGGTGTACATGGGAGATCTGCCTGGTAGACAGAGCATTTGCCTTGTATACATGGCAACCCGAGCCCGCACGGCACCGGAAAGGAGCCGAAGTACGGCGGTCCTCGACCGTGGGGCTACAGGTACTGGCCGGTGTTGGCGACGTTGTCGATCGAACGACCCGCCTCGGTGCCCTGCTTGCCGGAGATGAGGGTGCGGATGAACACGATCCGTTCGCCCTTCTTGCCGGAGATGCGGGCCCAGTCGTCGGGGTTGGTCGTGTTCGGCAAGTCCTCGTTCTCCTTGAACTCGTCGACGCACGCCTGCAGCAGGTGCTGCACCCGAAGGCCGCGTTGGTCGTTGTCGAGCAAGTCCTTGATCGCCATCTTCTTGGCCCTGTCGACGATGTTTTGGATCATCGCTCCTGAGTTGAAGTCCTTGAAGTACAAGATCTCCTTGTCGCTGTTGGCGTAGGTGACCTCCAGGAACCGGTTCTCCTCGGTCTCGGTGTACATCCGCTCTACCGTGCGCTGGATCATCGCCGAGACACACTCGTCGCGGCTGTTACCGAACTCGGTCAGGTCGTCGGCGTGCAGCGGCAGCGTGCTGGTGAGGTACTTGGAGAAGATGTCACGTGCCGACTCGGCGTCGGGCCGCTCGATCTTGATCTTCACGTCGAGACGCCCGGGCCGCAAGATGGCCGGGTCGATCATGTCCTCGCGGTTGGAGGCGCCGATCACGATGACGTTCTCCAGACCCTCGACGCCGTCGATCTCGCTCAGCAGCTGAGGAACGATCGTGTTCTCGACGTCGGAGGAGACCCCTGAGCCGCGGGTGCGGAACAGTGAGTCCATCTCGTCGAAGAACACGATCACCGGGGTGCCCTCGCTCGCCTTCTCACGCGCCCGCTGGAAGACCAGCCGGATGTGCCGCTCGGTCTCCCCGACGTACTTGTTGAGCAGCTCGGGACCCTTGATGTTCAAGAAGAAGGACTTGCCCTCCTCACCGGTCTTGTTGGCCACCTGCTTGGCGAGGGAGTTCGCGACCGCCTTCGCGATGAGCGTCTTGCCGCAGCCGGGCGGGCCATACAGGAGGACGCCCTTGGGCGGCTTCAGCTGGTGCTCCAAGAAGAGCTCAGGGTGCAGGTAGGGCAGCTCGATCGCGTCCCTGATCTGGTCGATCTGGCGGATCAGACCGCCGATCTTGGTGTAGTCGATGTCGGGCACCTCTTCGAGCACGAGCTCCTCGACCTCGGTCTTCGGGATGCGCTCGTAGATGTAGTTGGCGCGGGTGTCCAGCAGCACGGAGTCCCCGGCACGCAGTGGGTGACCGCGCAGCGACGCGGCGATGCGTACGACGCGCTCCTCGTCGGCGTTGGCGATCACCAGGGCGCGGTCGCCGTCGGCGAGGACCTCCTTGAGCATGACCACCTCGCCCACCTGCTCGAACTCCAGCGCGGCGACGACGTTGAGGGACTCGTTGAGCATGACCTCCTGGCCACGCCTGAGCTCGTTGTTGTCGATGGTCGGGCTGACGTTCACACGCAGCTTGCGGCCGCCGGTGAACACGTCGACGGTGTCGTCTGAGTTGGCGCCGAGGAAGGTGCCGAAGCCGGTGGGTGGCTGAGCCAGCCGGTCGACCTCCTCCTTCAGGCTCATGATCTGGTCGCGGGCCTCCCGCAAGGTGGTGGCCAGCCGCTCGTTCTGGGCGGTGAGTGCGGCGAGCGACGACTGCGTCTCCGCGAGCCGCTGCTCGAGGAAGCGCGCGGACGAGGGGGAGTCGGAGAGCCGGCGGCGCAGCTCGTCCACCTCGGCCTCGAGGTAGCCGACCTGGGTCAGCAGCTCGTCGTTCGAGCGCGACCGGCCCGAATGCCTGTCGTCGTGTGCAGTCAACACAATCACCTCCACTGGAGGACTACTGGTTCGACCCTACCCGCGGATCCCAGGTTCGTACGCAAGTCTCGAGACGTGTCGATACCAGTTAGTTACCTGCGGGGCTCGACGGCTCGGGCGTGCTCCGACGGCCGCGGACCGGTGTAGTCGGGCCCATAAGCCCCAGGTGCCGGCCGCCGGCTGCGCCTCGGTGCGGTCACACCGGGGGCGAGCCGGCGCGCGGTCACCAAGAAGCCGGTGTGCCCGTTCATCCGGTGCTGCGGGCGTACGGCGAGCCCTTCAACATGCCACCCCCGAACCACCTGTTCCCACGACTCCGGCTCGGTGCAGCCGCCATGCTCACGGATCGTCTCCACGAAGCGGCTCAGCTGGGTGGTGGTGGCAACGAACGCACAGACGAGCCCGCCGGGAGCAAGCGCCTCAGTGACCGCCGGCACGCAGTCCCAGGGCGCCAGCATGTCGAGGATGACCCGGTCCACGTGCCGCTCGACCAGTTCAGTGGCCAGGTCTCCCACGCGCAGCCGCCAGGCGGGGTGCTCGCCCCCGAAGAACTCGGTGACGTTCTTGCGGGCAACCTCGGCGAACTCCGGACGCCGTTCGTACGACGTGAGCGCGCCCATGACGCCGACCGCCCGCAGCAAGGTGCAGGTCAGGGCGCCCGAGCCCACGCCGGCCTCCACCACGCGGGCACCCGGGAAGATGTCGGCCATCGTGACGATCTGTGCAGCGTCCTTCGGATAGACGACGGCCGCGCCGCGCGGCATCGACACGACGAAGTCGGCAAGCAGCGGACGCAGCACCAAGTAGTCGACGCCTCCGGTCGAGCTCACCACGTTTCCGTCGGGCGACCCGATCAGCTCATCGTGGTCGATCCCACCCTTGTGCGTGAAGAACGTCTGGCCGGCTCCGAGCAGCACGCTATGGCTGCGGCCTTTGGGGTCGCTGAGCCGAACACGCTCCCCCACGCGAAGCGGCCCCCGACGTACCCCCGACCACTCCGGGTCTGCGTCCGCCGGCCGATCGCGTTCTGTGCTGTTCGTTACCTCGGCTGACATGGTGCATCAGCGTAGTCCGGACGTGACTCAGGCCGTCTTGAAGGCCGCGTCGACGTCTTTGGTGACCAGCACGCCGTACATCGTCCCGTCGTCTTCCACCAGCACGTACTCGGTGGCAGGGGTCGCGTTCATCGCACGCAGCAACGACTCCCCGGTCAGGCTGATCGGGAGCACGAGACCCTCCTCGAGCCGCCGGGCGAGATCGCCCGACGACATCCAGGGGCGGCGATCGTCGGGGGTCGACAAGACCGCGGCCTCGTTGACGATGCCTGCGGGCTTCCCGTCGCTGGTCACGACGACGACCGAGCCCGCGTTGGCCTCCTGCGCGCGCCGGATCGCCTCGGCGACCGGCAGGTCCGCGGACACGCCGATCGCCGGCCTGGCGAGCCGACGAGCCGAGATCGCCGGCAGCTTGCTGCGCACCTTGGAGACGACCAGTGCCTGGGTCGCCCCACTCCACAGAAAGGCGCCGATCATGAACGCCAACAGGTAGTCGATGATGTCGGGCTCGATGTCGAACGCCGGCATGAGCAGCGGGTAGCAGATGACCGCGACGGCGGCCAGCCGGCCGCCCCACGCGGCCACTGTCACACCGAGCGAGCGCTTGCCAGAGATCGCCCATACGACCGCCTGCAGCACCCTCCCGCCGTCCAGCGGAAGCCCCGGCACGAGGTTGACCACGCCGACGACGAGGTTGGCGACGGCAAGATACGTCACGGCGAGACCCACCAGACCGGCGTCGAACACGTCGATGGACACCCACGCCACGGCGCCGATCAGCAGCGAGGTGACCGGGCCCACGACGGCGATGACGAACTCCCGCCACGGGCTCGACGCCTCCCCCTCGATCTCGGTGGCGC
Source organism: Nocardioidaceae bacterium (assembly GCA_013811715.1). Lineage (GTDB taxonomy): Bacteria > Actinomycetota > Actinomycetes > Propionibacteriales > Nocardioidaceae > JACCUS01. The sequence goes on along the minus strand of JACCUS010000251.1, from coordinate 13,476 downwards.
CACCGAGGAAGTGCAGGTTGATCGAGTGGACCGGCATCGCGAAGGCCCGCGCGGCCAGCGCGTGCGAGATCTCGTGCAGCAGCACCGACATGTACAGCAGTACGGCGAAGGCCGCCCCCGCGAGGTACGCCCACCCGTCGATTCCCGGCACCTCGCGTTGGATGTCGTTCGCCAGCAGGATCGCGATGAGGCCGACGATCAAGAACCATGAGTTGGCCACCGTGACATCGACACCGGCGACCGTCCCCAGTCGGAAGGTGCCGGGCGGCAGCCGCCGTGGCTTGGCGACTGGGACGTCCGGCGGCGTGCTCACTCCTCAACGCTACCGGGTTGTGTCGGTGCGGTGATCTAGCCTTACGGCCATGAGCATCGATGGTGACACGACCGACCTCGCCGAGGCGACGCACGCAGCCATCGACGAGCAGGCCGGGCTCACCAGGCGTAATTCACTGTCGCCGAGCCGGGCAAGCGACTTCATGACCTGTCCGCTGCTCTACCGGTTCCGCGTCATCGACAGGCTGCCGCAGGCCCCCAGCATCGACGCGGTGCGGGGCACTGTCGTACACAAGGTGTTGGAGGAGCTGTTCGATCTGCCGGCCACAGAGCGGACCCACGATCGAGCCAACCTGCTGCTCGGTCCGGCCTGGGAGCAGCTGCTGGCCGAGGAGCCAGGGCTTGCCGAGATCTTCGGCGACCCTGGGGTGGACTCCGACCGCCCCGAGGGTCCAGACCTTGCCACCTGGCTGGAACAGTGCCGAGGTCTGCTGGGCCGCTACTTCGCCTTGGAAGACCCGCAGCGGCTGGAGCCGGCCGAGCGGGAGGTGCACGTCGTGACGCAGCTCGAGTCCGGGCTGACTCTGCACGGCTACATCGACCGGGTCGACGTGGCGCCGACCGGGGAGGTCCGCATCGTCGACTACAAGACCGGCAGGTCACCCGGCGAGCATTTCGAGGCCAAGGCGCTGTTCCAGATGAAGTTCTACGCCCTGGTCGTGTGGCGCACCCGTGGCGTGATCCCGCGCGTGTTGCAGCTGGTCTACCTCGGCAACGGCGAGATGCTCCGCTACGAGCCGGACGAACGCGACCTGCTCGCCACCGAGCGCAAGGTGGCGGCCTTATGGGCGGCGATCCGGCGCGCCGACGACTCCGGTGACTGGCGGCCCAACAAGTCCGTGCTGTGCGGGTGGTGTGACCACAAGGTCATCTGCCCCGCCTGGGGCGGCACTCCCCCGCCACTGCCGGTGCTGCCCGTCCCCGAAGCACCGAAATCCCCCGCCATGTAGCGGTCCCCTGGTGTCGACGAGTTCCGTCCGGTGACGGCTACTCCGTGCCCGCCGCGAGCATGTCCCCGGCACCGCGCGGCTTGATCTGACCGCTGCGGATCTCCTTCGCGTAGTGGCAGGAGACTTTGTGCCCGGGCTCCAGCTCGACCAACGCCGGCCGCTCGTCGTCGCACCGGGTCTCCTGTCGGAACGGGCACCGGGTGTGGAACCGGCAGCCCGAGGGTGGGTTCGCAGCAGACGGAAGATCACCACTCAGCAGGATGCGCTCGCGGCTGTCCTCGACGACCGGGTCAGGGACGGGCACGGCTGACATCAGCGAGATCGTGTACGGATGCAGCGGGCCCTCGTACAGCGCGTCCGACGGCGCCTGTTCGACGATCTCACCGAGATACATCACGGCCACCTCGTCTGAGACGTGGCGCACCACCGCGAGGTCGTGCGCGATCACCAGGTAGGTCAGCCCGAGGCGGTCCTGCAGCTCTTCGAGCAGGTTCAAGATCTGCGCCTGGATCGACACGTCGAGCGCCGACACCGGTTCGTCGGCGATGACCAGGTCGGGCTCGAGTGCGATCGCGCGGGCGATGCCGATGCGCTGACGCTGGCCCCCGCTGAACTCGTGGGGGTAGCGCGTGGCCGCGGACGCAGACAACCCGACCAGTTCCAAGACCTCCCTGACCCGGTTCTTCTTGTCGTACTCGATGCCGTGAGCGCGGAGCGGTTCGGTGAGCAGCGTCTCGACGTTCTGCCGCGGGTTGAGGCTGGCCATCGGGTCCTGGAAGACCATCTGCATCGACCGGCGCCTCCGGCGCAGCTCCTCGCCCTTGAGGGTGGCAAGGTCGACGCCCTCGAAGACGACCTCGCCCTCGGTCAATGCCGTCAGCTGCAACACCGCTCGACCGAAGGTGCTCTTGCCGCAGCCGGACTCACCCACAAGCCCGACTGTCTGGCCCTTGTAGACGTCGAGGTCGACGCCGTCGACTGCCTTGACAGCACCCACCTGACGATCGAAGACGATGCCGCTCTTGATCGGATAGTGCACCTTCAGGCCGCGGACCCGCAACAGTGGGTCAGGCATCGCTGCCTCCGCCACGCCTGGGGTCCGCGCTCAGCGGATGGAAGCATCGCAGGGCCTGGTGGCCCTTCGCCTCGAGTCGTGGAGTCTCCATCCGGCAGTCGCCCTCCGCGTTGCCGCAACGCGGCGCGAACGCACAGCCCTCGCTCCACGGCAACATGTCGGTCGGCGAGCCCTTGATCGGGTTCAGCGTGGCTCCACGCCGGCTGTCCAGGCGCGGAATCGACGCCATCAGCCCACCGGTGTACGGATGGCGAGGCGTCGCGAAGAGGGTGCGCCGGTCGGCGGACTCCACGATCCTGCCCGAGTACATCACGTGGACCTGGTCGCAAAGCCCGGCCACGACGCCGAGGTCATGGGTGATCATGATCAGCGCCGTGCCGGTGTCGGCGACCAGCTCCTTCAGCAGCTCCAAGATCTGCGCCTGGATGGTCACGTCGAGTGCGGTGGTGGGCTCGTCGGCGATCAGCAGCCGTGGCTGACAGGCCAGCGCGGTCGCGATCAGCACCCGCTGCCGCATCCCGCCGGAGAGCTGATGCGGATACTCCGAGACGCGTCGTCCCGGGTCGGGGATGCCGACCTTCTGCAGCAGGTCGACCGACTCAGTTGCCGCGTCGGCCCTGCTGATGTCGCGGTGCCGTCGCAGCACCTCGGTGATCTGCTTCCCGACGGGCACCACCGGGTTCAGGCTCGACATCGGGTCCTGGAACACCATCGCCATCTCCGCACCGCGGAGGTTGCGCATGGCAGAGGTGCTGAGCCCGACGAGCTCTCGGCCGTTGAGCATGACGCTGCCCTCGATCTGCACGCCTCGCCGAGGCAGCAGCCCCATCACCGCGAGCGAGGTCACGCTCTTGCCGCTGCCCGACTCCCCCACCAGCCCGACGTGTTCGCCGGCACGCACGGTGAACGAGACCTCGTCGACCGCGTGAACGGGTGTTGACCCTCGCCGGCTGAAGGTGACGGCGAGGTCGTCGACCTGCAGGAGCGGCCGGTCCGGTGAGTCGGCGGATGCCGTGTCGACGTACTCATCGGCCTCGTCGCTGATGTACTCCACAGACACCGTCGATCACCGCCGTTGCTTGGGGTCGAGGGCCTCACGCATTGCCTCACCGAGCAAGGTGAAGCCCAATGCGGTGATCGCGATGCAGATGCCGGGATAGAAGGCCAGCCAGGGAGCGATCTCGAATCGGTCTTGCCCGGAGACGATCATCCGACCCCACTCCGCCACCGCCGGGTCGTCGTTACCGAGACCCAGGAAAGAGAGCGCGGCGACCTCGATGATGGCGGTGGCCAGGTTGAGTGTCGCCTGCACGATCGTCGGGCCGAGCGAGTTCGGCAGCACATGTCCCAGCACGATCGTCTTGCGGCGCAAGCCCAGGGCCCCGGCCGCAAGCACGTAGTCGGACTTGTTCTGCGCCAACATGCTGGCCCGCAGCAACCGGGCAAAGATGGGTATCTGGGCCGCCCCGATGGCGACCATCAGCGCGAAGCTGCTCTTGCCCATCGCCGCCGCGATGCTGATCGCCAGCAGCAGGCTCGGGATCGACAGCAGCACGTCGACGAACCGCATCACGATCGTGTCCACCTTGCCACCGATGCCGCCGGCCAGGGCTCCCAGCGAGGCACCGGCGAACAGCCCTATCAGCGTGGAGACCACTCCGATGATCAGCGACTGGCGGGCGCCGTAGATCAGCTGGGTGAGCATGTCGGAGCCCCACCGGTCGATGCCGAGCAGATGCTCGGAGCTGCTGCCCTGGACGTAGTAGGGCGTGGAGAGCTCGGTCCACTCCGTCGAGGCTGGCTGGTACGGCGAGAGGAGCGGGGCGAAGATCGCCACCAGTACGAACACCGCCATGATGCTGGCCCCGATGATCGCCATCGGGCTGCGCCGCAGTCTCTTGAACGCGCCGCGCCACAGGCTCTCGCCGGTCGTGGACTCGGCGGACTTCCCCCGGGGCACTAGCGACTCCTGCAGAGTCATGAGACACGCACCCTCGGGTCGATGAGGCCGTAGGACAGGTCGACCAGCAGGTTGATCACCGAGTACATAAGCGCGATGAACAAGATGAAGCCCTGAAGCACCGGATAGTCCCGCACGCCGATGGCGGCGTACAGGTACTGACCGATCCCGTCGATGGCGAACACCGTCTCGGTGAGCACCGCGCCTGAGAACAGCAGACCGAGCTGCAGCCCGATGGTGGTGACGACAGGCAGCAACGCGTTGCGAAGGACGTGTCGACGGTTGATCGTCCCGCTCTGGAGCCCCTTGGCCTCAGCAGTGCGGACGTAGTCCTCATGCACCACCTCCGACACCGACGCCCGGGTGATCCGCACGATGATCGCCAGCGGGATGGTGCCAAGCGCCAGTCCAGGCAGGACGAGGTGCAGCGATGCGTCCCAGAACGCCTCGAAGTTTCCGGTGACGATGCCGTCGAGCACGTAGAAGTTGGTGGGGTGGTCGACATCGAGCCGGGCGTCCTGGCGTCCCTGCGTGGGGAGCAGCCCGAGCTGCTCGGCGAACAGGTACTTCAACAGGATCGCCAGGAAGAACACCGGCGTGACGACGCCCAGCAGCGACCCGGAGACGATGGTGGTGTCCAGCCAGCCGCCTTGGTGCCGACCTGCGTAGTAGCCGAGCGGGATACCGACGACGATCGCGAACAGCAGCGCCACCACGCTGATCTCGATCGTCGCCGGAAGCTTGGTGAGGAACGCGTCCAGCACTGGTTCGTGCAGGTCGATCGAGCTCCCGAAGTTGCCCCGCAACAGCGCGCTGATGTAGGTGACGTACTGCTCCCAGATCGGCTTGTCGAACCCGTAGACCTCATTGACGCGGGCGATGGCCTCGGGGGTTGCGCGTTGGCCCAGAAGGCTCCGCGCGGGATCGCCGGGGAGGATCCGCACCCAGATGAACAGCAGCAGCGACAGCCCGAACAGTGTCGGCACCATCAAGGCCAACCGCCGCAGCACGAAGCGCAGCATGCGCGTTCGCCTTCCGTCGTCGTGGATGGAACATGACAGGGGGTCGGCCCCTGGCCGGGCCGACCCCCTGCTTCAGCATGTCACTCGGTGACGACCACCGTTGCGTAGGTCTCGCCGCTGACCGGGCTCGGGTAGAACCCTTCGACCCCCGGCCCGAACGCGAGCGAGGACACCGGGTGCGAGATGGGGACGCCCGGCAGATACTCCATAACCTGCTCGTTGATCGCCTCGTACTTGGGCTGCTGCTCCTCCACGGTCGGGATCTGGCGAGCCTCAGAGATGGCATCGAAGAGCTCCTGGTTCTCGAAGCCCCACTCGGCGGAAGCCCGGCCGAAGAACACACCGAGGAAGTTGTCGGTGTCGTTGTAGTCACCGGTCCACCCCAGCAGGTGGATGCCGTGGTCCTCGCTTCCCTGGATCAGCTCAAGGTAGTCCGGGGTCCACTGGTCGGCGACCGGCTTGACCGTGATGCCGACATCTTCGAGCTGAGTGCGGATCACGTTGAAGGTCTCCTCGGGCGAGGGCATGTACGGACGGGAGATGTCGACGGGGTAGTTGAACTCCAGCGTCAGGTCCTCCGCACCCGCCTGCTTGAGCAGGTCTTTCGCCTTCTCCGGGTCGTACTCGTACTCCGTGACGTCTTCGGAGTAGCCGTTGATGATCGGCGGCACGAACTCCTTCGCCACCAAGGATCCCGGCGGCAACGTCTGGTCGACCACGGCCTCCTTGTCGATGGCGTGGGCGATAGCCTGCCGCACCAGCGGGTCGTCGAGGGGCTCAGCCTTCTGGTTCATCCCGAGGTACAAGATGTTGAAGGTCGGCCGGTCGATGAGCTTTATGCCCGCTTCCTCGAGCGGCGCGATGTCAGCCGGTGCCACCAGGTCGTAGCCGTCGATCTCCCCGTTGATCAGCGCGTCACGCTTCGCGCCAGAGTCGGCGATGGTCTGGATGACCATGTTGGGCGTCCGGGCCGGCTCCCCCCGGTAGTCGTCGAAGGCAGTGAGGCGGACCTCCTTGCCCCGGTTCCAGGACTCGAACTGGTAGGGCCCGGTCCCGGTCGGGTGCTGCTGCGCGTACGGACTGGTCGTCGGGTCCTCACCGTCGGCGACATCGAGCTGGCCGTACTTCTCCAGTGCTGTCGGGCTCTGCATCGAGAAAGCCGGGAGGGACATCGCCGGAACGAAACCTGCGAACGGCTCGGTCAGGTTGATCGTCACCTCGGTCTCGCTGGACGCCTCACAGGAGTCGTACACGCTCAGGGTCTCACCACCTGTGAAGCCCTTGAACAGCGAGATCCAGTAGTACGTCACGTCCTCGCTCTGTGCCGGACCCTTCGGCTGGTTGACCCAATACTCGAAGTTGGAGCAGACCGCGTCGGCGTTGAAGTCGGTGCCGTCGTGGAACTTCACGCCCTCTTCCAGCTGGAACGTGTAGGACATGCCGTCATCGGTGCCGGTCCACTCGGTCGCCAGCCCGGGCGCGGCGTCGGCCGAGCACGGCTCGGTGTCCACGAGGCCTTCGAATATCTGCCGTGCCACCCGGAACGTCTCGCCGTCGGAGGCGTAGAACGGGTTCAGCATCGTGGGGTCGGACGAGGCCGCGAAAACGAAAGTGTCGTTGCCGCTGTCCGGCGCGTCCTTGCTCGCCTCGTACAGCTCCTCGCACTCCTGTTGCGCTTCGCTCGCCACCTGGTCTGGATCAGTGCTCGGTGGTGCATCACTGCCACAGGCCGCCAGGCCAATGGCACTCAGGGCGCTGACGGTGCCGAGTAACACACCGCGGCGCAGTGGCCGAATCTTCATCAGGCTCCTACCTTCGCTGGACAGGGTACGGCGACGCACTCTAGTCATGCCGACCCGTTCGAGGTAAGAGGCACCCCGAACTGCGCGCGTTTTGTTATCGAGACATGACCTTCAGTATCCAAGGACGGGGCTCAGCGGGCGTTGAAGTACTTCGCCTCGGGGTGGTGCACGACCAGGGCGTCGGTCGACTGTTCGGGGTGCAGCTGGAGCTCCTCGCTCAACGTCACCCCGATGCGATCCGGCCGCAGCAGCGCGACCAGTTGTGCCCGGTCCTCCAGGTCGGGGCAGGCCGGATAGCCGAAGCTGTATCGCGACCCGCGGTAGGCCTGCCGCAGCACCTGACCGAGGTCATCGGAGTCGTCTCCAGCGAAGCCGATCTCGGCACGCACCCGGGCGTGCCAGTACTCAGCGAGCGCCTCGGTCAGCTGGACGGACAGCCCGTGCAGCTCCAGATAGTCGCGGTAGGCGTCGGCGGCGAACAGCTCAGCCGTCACAGAGCTGACGCGCTCCCCCATCGTGACGAGGTGGAACGCGACCACGTCGAGCTCCCCGCTGTCCTTGGGACGGAAGAAGTCGCTCAGGCACAGGTAGCGGTCTCGCTGCTGACGCGGGAACGTGAATCGGGCCACCTCGTCGGAGTGCCGCTCCGCATCGAGCACGACCAGGTCGTCGGCCTCGCTGTAGCAGGGCCAGTAGCCGTAGACGACCGCCGGCTCCATGATCGACTCCGTCTGGATCCGGCTCATCCAGCTACGAAGCCGCGGGCGCCCCTCGGTCTCCACGAGCTCGTCGTACGACGGCCCTTCGCCGCGCGAGCCCTTCAGCCCCCACTGGCCCATGAACGTGGCCCGCTCGTCGAGGTACGACGCGAACTCCGCGAGCGGCACCCCCTTGACGATCCGGTCACCCCAAAAGGGTGGGGAGGGGACCAGGTTGGTGACGGAGACTTCGGAGCGGGCGGGGACCTCAGGCGGCTGGCCCGCCGGCAGTTTCCTGGCCGGGCCCTTGACCCGGCGGTCGCGCAGCAGGGGCAGCTGAGCCCGTGGGTCGCCGCGCTTGACCGCCATCACGGCGTCCATCAGTCGCAGTCCTTCGAACGCGTCACGGGCATACCTGACCTGTCCGTCGAACAACCGCGCGAGATCCTGCTCGACGTACGGGCGGGTCAGGGCGGCACCGCCGAGCAGCACGGGCCACCGGTCGGCGTACCCCCGCTGGTTGAGCTCCTCGAGGTTCTCCCGCATGACCACCGTGCTCTTCACGAGCAGGCCCGACATCCCGATGACGTCGACGTCGTACTCTTCGGCTGCGTCGAGGATTGCGCTGACCGGCTGCTTGATGCCGAGGTTGACGACGGTGTAGCCGTTGTTGGACAAGATGATGTCGACGAGGTTCTTGCCGATGTCGTGTACGTCGCCCCTGACCGTGGCCAGCACGATGGTGCCCTTTCCGCGGTCGTCGGTCTTCTCCATGTGCGGCTCGAGGTGGCCCACCGCGGCCTTCATCGCCTCGGCCGACTGCAGCACGAACGGCAGCTGCATCTCACCTGACCCGAACAGGTCGCCGACGACCTTCATCCCGGCGAGCAGGTCGTCGTTGATGATGTCGAGAGCCGCGCGGCCGCCGTCGAGCGCCTCGTCGAGGTCGCGCCCGAGGCCGTTCCGGTCTCCGTCGATGATGCGTCGCTGCAGCCGCTGCGACAGCGGCAGCGCGGCCAGCTCGGCAGCGCGCGAGGCACGGGTGTCCTCGGTCGTCACGCCGGTGAACACCTCAAGCAGCCGCTGCAACGGGTCGTAGTCCTCGGTGCGCCGGTCGTAGACGAGGTCGAGGGCGACCTGCCGCTGTTCGTCCGGGATCCGCGACAAGGGCACGATCTTCGCGGTGTGCACGATCGCCGAGTCGAGACCTGCCTTCACACACTCATGCAGGAAGACGGAGTTGAGCACCACACGGGCGGCAGGGTTGAGCCCGAACGAGACGTTGGACACCCCTAGTGTGGTTTGCACGTCGGGATAGCGCCGCTTCACCTCCTGGATCGCGTCGATGGTCTCCAGCGCGTCGCGCCTGGTCTCCTCCTGGCCGGTGGCGATCGGGAATGTCAGGCAGTCGACGATGATGTCGCCGGTGCACATGCCCCAGGCGCCGGTGAGGCTGTCGATCAGGCGGGACGCCACCGCCACCTTCCACTCCGCGGTCCGCGCCTGCCCCTCCACGTCGATCGTGAGCGCGACAACGCCTGCCCCGTGCTCCTTCACGATCGGCATCACCCGGGCGAACCGCGAACCCGGCCCGTCGCCGTCCTCGAAGTTCACGGAGTTCACCACACATCGACCAGCGATGGCCTCCAGCCCGGCCTCGATGACGCCCGGCTCGGTGGAGTCGAGGACGATCGGCAACGTCGAGGCGGTGGCCAGCCGAGACGCGGCGGTCGCCATGTCCGCCACACCGTCACGCCCGACGTAGTCGACGCACAGGTCCAGCAGGTGGGCACCGGCACGGACCTGCGCCCGGGCGATCTCGATGCAGTCGTCCCACCGGTCGGCGAGCATCGCCTCCCGGAAGGCCTTGCTCCCGTTGGCGTTGGTGCGTTCGCCGATCGAGAGGTACGACGTGTCCTGCTGGAACGCCACGTGTTGGTACAACGACGAGGCGCCGGCCTCGCGGCGCGGCTTTCGCCGTACGAGCTCTCGACTCCAGACACGGTCGACGACGGCCTTCACGTGGTCCGGCGTAGTGCCGCAGCAGCCGCCCACCAGCGACAGCCCGAACTCGCGCGTGAAGGTCTCGTGGGCGTCGGCCAGCTCGCGCGGCGTCAACGGGTATTCTGCCCCCCGGGCCGTCAACTGCGGGAGACCGGCGTTCGGCATGCAGGCGATCCCCAGTCCAGACTGGCGGGAGAGGTAGCGCAGGTGCTCGCTCATCTCGGCTGGCCCGGTCGCGCAGTTGAGCCCGATCAGGTCGATTCCGAGCGGCTCGAGCGCCGTCAAGGCGGCGCCGATCTCGGTGCCGAGCAGCATCGTGCCGGTCGTCTCGACCGTGACGTTCACGATCACCGGCACACTGTCGGGAGGCTCTGCCGAGCCGATCGCTCGGCGGGCTCCGATCACGGCCGCCTTCGCCTGGAGCAGGTCCTGCGCCGTCTCCACCAGGACCGCGTCGACTCCGGCGTCGATCATCCCGCGCACCTGGTCTGCGTAGGCGTCCCGCAGGGTGGCGAAGGAGACGTGCCCCAGCGTCGGGAGCCTGGTGCCGGGGCCGACGGAACCCAGCACCCAGCGCGGGCGGTCCGCGCTGGTCCAGGCGTCGGCCGCCGCGCGGGCGACCGCGGCTCCGGCGCGGGCAAGCTCGTAGATGCGCTCGCTGATGCCGTACTCGCCGAGGTTGGCGTGGTTGGCGCCGAACGTGTTGGTCCCGACGCAGTCCGCACCGGCCTCCAGATAGCCGTCGTGGATCGCCCGTACGACGTCTGGCCTGGTCACGTTGAGGATCTCGTTACACCCTTCGAGGCCCTCGAAGTCGTCGAGGCCGAGGTCGTGCTGTTGCAGCATTGTGCCCATGGCCCCGTCCGCCACGACGACCCGCTCGGCGAGCGCACGGCGCAGCGCGTTGGAGTGGGGCGGCACTGGTGGCGCCTCCTCGCTGTGGCCGGGTGAGACGGGACATTCGACCCTATCCCGGCTGCTCAGTTGTCGGACTTCCGTCTCACGCGCTGAGCCGTCTGGTGAGGACAGCGAACCGTGTCGGGGAACGCCGTGCACCGCAGTCCAGATGGCCCAGGCCGTAGGCTGGAGGGGTGATCAACATCGAGACCGAGAAGCGGCTACAGGACGCCATCGTCATCGCTGCTTTCGAGGGCTGGAACGACGCGGGCGAGGCCGCGACCGACTCGGTCAGCCATCTGTTGGTGTCGTGGCGGGCCACGCTGCTGGCCACCATCGACCCCGAGGACTACTACGACTTCCAGGTCAACCGCCCCCATGTCGGGTTCGACTCCGAGGGCGAGCGGGAGATCTCTTGGCGTACCACCAGCTTTTGGCACTGCGAAGACGGCCCCCCCGACCGCGACGTCGTCTTGATCACGGGCATCGAGCCGAACCTGCACTGGCGGGCGTTCTGTGCCGAGTTGCTCGACTATGTGGCTGGTCTGGGCGCAGCGACCTTCGTCACGCTCGGAGCGCTGCTCGCTGATGTGCCCCACACTCGTCCGGTCCCGGTCACGGGGGTCTCCTCCGACACCCGACTCGCGGAGCGGAACGGACTCGAGCAGTCGCGTTACACCGGCCCCACCGGGATCGTCGGGGTGATCCAGGAGGCGTCGCACCGCCGGGGGCTGGACACGTTGTCGTACTGGGCAGCGGTGCCGCACTACGTCGCCCATCCGCCGGCCCCGAAGGCGATGTTGGCCTTGCTGGGGCAGGTCGAGGAGCTGCTCGGCACCTCGATCGACCTGCGCGGCCTGCCCGAGGAGGCCAAGGCGTGGGAACGCGGCGTCGACGAGCTGGCCTCAGACGACTCCGACGTGGCCGACTACGTCCGCTCACTGGAGGAGGAACGCGACGCGGCCGACCTGCCGCAGGCGTCTGGCGACGCGATCGCCCGCGAGTTCGAGCGCTACCTCAAACGACGTACTGACGACAACTGAGGGTGCGCTGACGGGCATGGGCAGTGTCATGCGCATCGTCTGAAGTGGGGCAGACGACGGTGAGCGAACCGGTGATGGACTTCGTCCATGATCTCGCGGCCGCCGACGTTCCGGCTCAGGTCATCGAGCGGGCGCGGTGTTGCCTGTTGGACCTGGTCGGCGTTGCCGCTGCGGGAAGTGCGACGCGGCTGTCCAGGGTCGTACGTGATCACGCGGTCGAGAATCACGGCGGGGCCGGCCGGGTCACCCGACTGCTCTTCGACGGGCGTACCGCAAGTCCGTCTGGGGCGGCGCTGGCCAACGCGGCGACGATCGACGCTATCGACGGCCATGACGGTCACCGGATCACCAAAGGGCATGCTGGAGCCGCGGTGCTGCCGGCTGCGCTGGCCTTCGCCGAGGAGGCGGCCTTGACAACGGCCGATCTCCTCACGTCCCTCGTGGTGGGCTACGAGGTGGCGAACCGCGCCGGCATGGCGCTGCATGCCAGCGCGGCCGACTATCACAGCTCCGGCGCCTGGAATGCGCTCGGCGCCGCGGCTGTTGCCGCTCGGCTCCTGCGACTCGACCACGCTGCCACCGAACACGCCCTTGGGATCGCCGAGTACCACGCCCCTCGCGCGCCGATGATGCGCTGTATCGACCATCCGACGATGGTCAAGGACAGCTCGGCGTGGGGAGCGCACGCGGGGGTCTCCGCCGTGCTGCTCGCTGCGGACGGATTCACCGGCGCACCGGCCTCGCTGCTCACCACCGCCGACCAGGACGGGTTCTTTGGCGATCTGGGGCATCGCTGGACCATTCTGGAGCAGTACTTCAAGCCCTTCCCTGTCTGCCGTTGGACGCACCCGGCCGTGCACGCCGTCATCGGTCTGGTCGAGACCCATGACGTGGCTCCGGAGGACATCGCAAGGATCGAAGTGGCGACGTTTCATGAGGCCAGCCGGCTGGCGACGCGGCTTCCGGCCACCACCGAGCAGGCGCAGTACAGCCTGCCCTTCCCTGTCGCAGTGGCTGCGGTCCACCGCCGCCTCGATCCCGACGACGTCGCTCATCCCGAACGCCTCGACGCGCAGGTGAGCAGGCTGGCGACGACGTTGCAGCTGCGCGAGTCGATGGACATGACCGCGGCATTTCCCGCTCGGCGGGTCGCGGACGTCACCCTTGTGCTCACCGACGGAACCACGCTCTCGGCGGGACCGACCGAGACGCCCGGGGATCCCGGGAGCGAACCGACCGACTTGCGGTTGGATGAGAAGTTCATCAGATCGGTGGCGCCCAGGACCGGTGAGACGCGCGCACGGCGGATGCTCGGCCTGCTGAGCGACGCCGAGCGGTGCCACCTACCGGAACTGCTGGCCGAGGTCTACGCACCCGGAATGGATAGCTCTCCACCGCTAACCCGGCGGGCGAGGTAATCGTCGGCGGGCGAGGAAGCGGGGGTGGCGGATGGGTTTGTGTTGGGGTCGACCCAGGTGGGTGGGATGGATTCGGGGATGTGGTCGGCGGCGAATCTGATGCGCCAGGTCTCGTCGTCGTAGAGGCGGTGGTGGAAGCCGCACAGCGTCACGCCGTTGTGGAGGCTGGTTCTGCCGCCCTTCCACCAGGCGATGACGTGGTGGACGTCGCACCAGCGGGCGGGGCGGTCGCAGCCGGGGTGCACGCAGCCGTGGTCGCGTGCGATGACGGCGG
>JACCUS010000234.1 GCA_013811715.1 Nocardioidaceae bacterium | reverse complement strand
GTGGCGGCGAGCCGGTGCAGGATCGGCAGCACGAAGGCATAGGTCTTGCCGGAGCCGGTTCGGCCGCGACCGAGGACGTCGCGTCCGGCCAAGGAGTCGGGCAGCGTCGCTGCCTGGATGGGGAACGCTGATGTGATGCCGGCATCGCTCAGCGCCGACGTGAGGCGCGAGGAGAGCCCGAGGGCGCGAAAGCCATCGGTGGTGGGGACAGCGGGTGTTTCGAGAACTGTGGACATAATGTGCAGGCGGGCATGCCGCCAGAGACTCCGAACGTGAGAGAGATCGTCCTGCCCGGCGCGGACCGAGGCCCTGCGGCGCGTGGTCTGTGTGACGACTGTGACTTTGCAGAACAAGGGGTGGCCCGAGGCAGAACTGTGCGGGCCGACATGTCGAGTATGACACGTTGATGCCACCGTTCGTGCAGAAGACCCCTCCACGGGGTGTGATCTACCCGACGTCCGAGCCAGACGTCAGCCGACTCGCAGCGAATCGAGGATCGCGTCGACTGCGTCAGCGTCGAGCCCGGTCGACTGCACCCAGAATGTCGAGTCGGAGCCCACCAGCGTCACGAAGACGACATCATAGGTGCGTTCGTAGCACTCGTTGGTGCACTGCGTGTAGGGGAGGCTGAACCGGTACGCCGCCTCGAGCGGCCCATCGACAGCCAGTTCGTCACGGTCGGGCGGCAGGTCGGCGACGCTGGCCCAGGTCGGGAACGACCCGTTGAGGGGGATGGCAGGCTCAGTCGGTCGTCGCTCGTCGGGACACGCGCGGCTGGTGGTGCCGAAGAAGAGCTTGGGGTCGTGGTCGGTGGATCCGCTCGGAAGCGTGCCGAAGGTGGCCCTGGTCGTCGGGCACTCGGTCCCGGTCAGGCTGTCGTCGCGAGGGGGCCCGAGCCCGATCGGCACCTCGACGGTCAGCTCGGCACCGCCCAGCGAGATCCGCTGCTGCTGCGTCTGTCCGCTGACTTCGATCGGCGGGGAGACCGCGACTTCGGCGGCTCCGTTACCGCAGCCGACGGCGACGGGGGCAAGAGCCGGCGCGATGAGCAACGGCACCAGCCAGAGGCTCCTGGACATTTCACTCCTTCGGGTGGCTCCTGGTCCAGGGTATGACGCGCACCTGGTGCGGTGTTTGTTGGTGGGCGCGGTCAGAATGCCTCGACGTCCACGTAGTGACGACTCACCCGCGCCAGTCGGCGGTCGCAGGTGACGAGCGGTGCGGCAAGTGCTTCCGCCAGCGCAACGAAGGACGCGCCGTACGCCGACAGGTTGTCTCGCAGCGCCCAGACCCGGTCCGCCATCGCGCCGAGCGGGTATCGGGTGATCGTCAACGAGCCGGCGTCTGCCCTAGCCTCGGCCGCCCTTTCGGGGCTCACGACGCCTGTCCGTACCAGGCGCCCGAGGGCGTGCAACGCCTCGACGTCGATCAGGTGTGGAGCGTGCAGGTCGGCGTCCTCGGCGATCCGAGAGAGCAGCCGCGGCTTCTGCGGCCGGCCGATCAGGAAGTCGAGGAGCGCAGAGGTGTCAAGGACGATCAACGATCGCGTCCGGCGCGGACGGCCTCGACGATCGCCTCGCTGCTGGCCCCGCCGCTGCGGCGGCTCGCCCGCGCGAGCACGTCGGCGATGGCGGGCCGCTCGGCGACGCGGACGAGCTCTGCGAGCAGGTAGTCAGACAGCGACTGTCCGGCCGCGGCTGCCCGGGACCGGAGCGTCCGGTGAATGTCGTCCGGCACGTTCCGGATCTGCACCACTTTGCCCATCCCAATATCCTACACCCATTTTGGGTGCAGGAAGGCTGCAGCAGTGGGCGTCGTGCGCATAAGCGGCCCGACCATCGATCCGGTCACCGCCATCAATCGGCCATCTCCTCGGCGAGCGACAGGCACATCCCGAGGTACTGCTGGGCGTCGTCGTCGAGACCGGCAGGTTTGACCTCGACGCACCACATCGCGTTGTGCAGCATCCGGACCACCCTCCAGTCGCGCACGAGTTCCGGCAGCGCCCGCAGCCATTGGCGCCCACGCCGGTCCGCGGTCGAGGAACGCATACAGTCCAGCCGGGACCACGACCGAGCGGCACTCATCCGTCCGGCACGGCCTTCGTTTCGGCCATGCGC
>JACCUS010000212.1 GCA_013811715.1 Nocardioidaceae bacterium | reverse complement strand
GAGAGTAGTGTCGCCACCGACCGGCACGGCGGATGAAGGGGCAGCGGGCATGGCAGAGCAGACGATGTCGAGCATCGTCATTGAGGCCGACCCCGCAGCCGTGATGGCCGTCATCGCCGACTTCGAGAGCTACCCCGCGTGGGCCAAGGGCGTGAAGTCCGCCCGTGTGCTCACCGAGTACGACGACGGGCGCTCGCGCGAGGTGGCGTTCGTGCTCGATGCGGCCCCGATCAAGGACGAGTACACCCTGACCTATGACTGGCAAGGCGACGAGCAGGTGACCTGGTCGCTCGTCGAGGCCAAGATGCTCAAGGCCATGGAGGGCGCCTACGTCCTCACCGACAAGGGCGACGCCACCGAGGTGAGGTACCAGCTGGCCGTCGACCTGTCGATCCCGATGATCGGGATGCTCAAGCGCAAGGGCGAGAAGGTCATCATCGACACCGCCCTCAAGGGCCTCAAGCAGCGGGTCGAGTCCCCGCGCTGATCACTGCCGAGCCGCCGGAGCGAGCCGCCCGGCGGTCCAGGTCAAACCTGACGAAGGACTGATGCCTGTGAGCCTGACGATCGGAGTCGACGTCGGTGGGACGAAGATCGCCGCCGGAGTGGTGACCGAGGACGGGACCCTGCTGGAGGAGCAGCGGCGCGACACCCCTGCCCTGGACGCCCCGGCCACCGAGGAGGCGATCGCCGACGCGGTCCGAGACCTGTGCTCCCGGCACACGGCGGAGGCGGTGGGTATCGCCGCAGCCGGGTACGTCGACGCGGAGCGGTCGAGCGTGCTCTTCGCGCCGAACCTGGCCTGGCGGGACGAACCGCTGCGCGAGGCGGTGGAGGGCCTGACCGACCTTCCGGTCGTGGTGGAGAACGACGCGAACGCCGCCGCGTGGGGGGAGTTCAGGTTCGGCGCCGCGGCCGACGTCGAGGACTCCCTGATGGTTGCGCTGGGCACCGGGATCGGCGGCGCCATCGTGATCGACGGTGACCTGTTCCGTGGGACGTTCGGCGTCGCGGGCGAGTTCGGCCACATGCGCGTCGTACCCGACGGGCACCTCTGCGGGTGCGGCAACCACGGGTGCTGGGAGCAGTACGCGAGCGGCAAGGCGATGACGCGGGCAGCGCGAGAGGCCGCGGCGGAGGGGTTGCCGCAGGCGGCGGAGCTGATCGCCCGGGCCGGTGGCGACCCGGACAAGATCACCGGCCAGCTGATCATGGAGGCGGCGCGGGACGGGGAAGGGTTCGCGCTGGCCGCCTTCGGCACCCTGGCCCGCTGGCTCGGGGAGGGGCTGGCCGATCTCGCGGCCGCCTTCGACCCGGGTGTGATCGTGCTCGGCGGCGGAGTGTCGGAGGCAGGCAACCTGCTGCTCGAGCCGACCCGGGCGGCGTTCTTGCGTCAGCTCCCCGGACGCGGGCACCGCCCCGAGGCAGAGCTGCGGCTGGCACAGCTCGGCAACAAGGCCGGCATGGTCGGTGTCGCTGACCTGGCCCGCCACCGCCCCTGACGACTCTGGTTGCCCGCCAACGTTCCGACGGTGGCGGGGTCTGCGCCCCTCAGCGGTCGGGATGTTGCCGCGATAGGGAGGCCCTTACGGCGTCAGTCCCGGCGGCCGTACCCAGGCACGAGCTCGAGGGCGAGCTGCTCCAAGAACAGGCCCACGTCGGTGACGATGCCGCGCGCCTGCGAAGAGCCCCGGTCGGCGAGCTTGGTGACGGTGGCGGGATTGATGTCGACGCACACCAGCGGAACCGACGCGGGCAAGATGTTGCCGGTCGCCACCGAGTGCAGCATCGTCGCCACCATCAGGCAGAAGCCGACATCCTTCAGCTGTGCGCGCATGGCGCGCTGGCCCTCGAGCACGTCGGTGTAGACGTCGGGCAGTGGTCCGTCGTCACGGACCGACCCGACGAGCACGAACTCCTTGCCGTGGGTGACAAGCGCGTGCATGATGCCGCCGGTCAGCACCCCCTGCTCGACAGACGCGCGGATCGACCCCGCCTTGCGAATCGTGTTCAGCGCCCGGATGTGGTGTTCGTGCCCGTGCTCGACCCCGCGGCCCATCGCGAGGTCGACCCCGAGAGACGTGCCGTAGAGGGCCGACTCGATGTCGTGGGTGGCCAACGCATTTCCAGCGAACAGCACATCGACGTAGCCGGCTTGCACCATGGCGACCATCGCCGGCGCCGCCCCGGTGTGTACGACGCCCGGGCCGCCGACCCACAGCACCAACTTGCCGGCCGCCTTCGCCTCCCGCAGGCCCTGGGCGACCTGGCGGACGAGCAGCGTCTGCGGCTTCTCACTCGAGACGTCGGACTCCATGAAGCCGAACACTGAGTCTTCGACTCCGCCGGCGGGCGCCGGCGTGGTCACCTTGATCCCGGAGGCGCTGCAGACCACCTCCATGCCGGCCTTCACGTCGGACATCGGAAGCGTGTAGACCCGCGGCTCGGCGCCGCCGCGGTCGATGATCAACCCGCAGTCCATCTCCGGGTTCTCCACCTCGTGCCACTTGCCGTCGAACCGCGCCCGCGTGTCGAGGTTTGTCGTGGAGTAGAAGCCGTCGGGGAAGACGCCATCGGTGTCGGCGGTCGACACGGCCACGTCGCCGGGGTCGACCTGGTTGACCCCGCGCGTCTGCAGTCGCATCAGCAACCGCTGCAGTGCGTCCTCGTCCTCGGCGGTGACCGCGATCCGGGCGTAGGAGGCGTCGTTGGTGTCGCGCCCGACGACGAACTTCTCGATGACGTGGTCGCCGTCGTACTCACGGATGTCGTGGAGGACGCGGGACAAGATGCCGCTGTCCATCAGGTGACCGGTGATCTCCACCGTCTCGGTGGCCTGGGCGCTCATGGCGGACAGGCTAGTGCCGCGCGTCGATGACGTCCTCAGGGGTGCCGCCGTCGGTCACCATGCGGATCGCCGGAGCAGGTCCGTCGGTGGCGCTGAGCAGCCTCGATGCCTATCCTTGACGGCGCAGCTCCCACGGGGGAGCAGAGAGCAGGAGCAAAGATCAGGACCGTTCGCGGTTTCACCATCGCCCTGACGGTCACCGCGACTCTCCTCGCGGGATGCACCGGACAGGGGGAGCCCGGTACGGAGTCGGCAGGAAACGCAGCCACAACCAGCCGTCCGGTGACCGACGACCCGACGACGAAGGAGTCGGGCGACTACCGCTACCGCGTCCCGGCAGAGGTCCGCGCCGCGTTCTTTGGGGGCGCAACCCCGGCGGCGTACCGACACTGGGAGCCGAGGCTGTCCTCCGACGACGCGGCCCAGGTGACCATCCGACAACGCCGCCTGCCGGGGTGCGACACGCGGCCGTGGCTTCAGCTCGACATCGACCAGGGCGCCCGCGACTTCGCCTCCGTCATCCGTGACACCGGGACCGGGTTCGTGGTGGCGCGCCAGCTGACCGTCTACGACGACGCGGCCACCGCGAAGCAACTAGTCCCCCAGATGGACCGCCGGTCTATCGGTTGCTTGCGTTACGCCGGCCGCGGCGTGGCGTCGACCCAGGTGGGCGAATTCACTCCGGACCGGTTCTTCGGCATCACCGCCAACCACGACGGCACGATGTTCTCCAACGGCTACAACGCCACCGCCGTGCGGGGCGCAAACTGGGTGGATGTCGTCACCCGGGAGAACAACGCCGTGGTGCTCACCCGCATCGCCGATCTCGCCTACGAGGGAAATCCCAACGTCATCACGCGCAAGGCGAAGGAGAGGCGGTTCGTCGCGGAAGTCCGTAAGCAGGGCACGATCTCCGCCCGCACCTTGAACGCCTTCGACTGAGCCGAGCGTCAGACCACGGCCCCGTTGTCGGGATCTCCGTCGGCGTCGGACCGGTCCTTCATGGTCGCGACCAAGGTGACGAACCCGCCGACGAAGCCGCCAACGGCCAGCACCGACAGCCACACCGGCAGCGTGAGCGCGAACAGCGCGGACAACACCAGCAGCGCCGGGCCGCCGATCAGGCCGATCCAGGCGGCTAGCTTGTACGGCTCCAGCTTCGGCAGCGGAGGCGGGGGGTCGGGGACGAACCGGTCCTCGGAGTCCGGCGCCCGCACCTTGGCGGTGGCTGCCCCGGCCATCGCGTCCTGCGGGTCCTCGGCAGCGGGTACGCGACGGTCGTCGGGTACGTCGGCGGCGTCGGAGTCCTCGGTCTCGTCGACGTCCTCGTTCGCCGGCCAAGGGGCGACGGGTGAGGTCATGGGCAGGTCGAAACCGGCCACGATCTGCGCCCAGGTGAGGTCGTCACTCTCGTCGATCAGGGCCGGGTCCTTGGCGCTGATCAGGTCACGCACCTGGGCCGAAGCCGCGGTGTCGACGTACAGCCTCTCCTTGACGTCGACCCGGAACTCCGGCCGATCGAAGCCCATCGTGGACGAGGACTCGATCGGCTTGGTGTACGCCGCGACACCCTGCTCCTTGAGCTCGTCGAGCAGCGCGCCCGCGACGCGGGGGTCGAGATCGGTGATCGGGGTGTAGGCCCGGGCGGTGAGTCCGTTAGACCGCATGATCGTCGCCGGTGATCGTGCTGTGCTTGCGGATGAACTCCACCGAGTCGGTGAAGATCGTCGGGGCGTCGTTGTCGAGGGTGGCGAGGTGGTAGCTGTCGTCGAGGACCCGCTCGGTGACGTCCCGGGAGGAGAGGCGCTGGGTGATGATCTGGGCCGACAACGGCTCGGCGAGGCGGTCCTCGACCGAGCGGAAGAGCACCGTCGGCGCGGTGATCTTGGGCAGGTCCTCGCGGGTGACGCTCCACATCGCGCGCATGGAGCCGAGGGCCTTGAGCGGGGTGCGGTCATAGCAGTGCGCCTGCACGCCGGGCTTCTTGACGTCGTCGCCGGTGCGCTTGAGCGACCCGACGAGGCGCTTCGCCAACGGTAGGGCGACCAGCTTCTTGCTCGTGCTGGTCACCACCGGGTTGACCAGGATGAGGCCGGCGACGTGGTCACCCCGCTCCTGTGCGAGGCGCAGCGCGAGACAGGCTCCCATCGACAGCCCGGCCACGAAGACCTCGTCGCAGGAGTCGCGGAGCAGGTCGAGGCCGCGGGACGCCTCGGCGTACCAGTCGGGCCAGCGGGTCTCGTTCAGCTCCTGCCAGGAGGTGCCGTGGCCGGGCAGCCGGGGGGCCTCGACGGCGAAGCCGTCCGCCGCGAGGTGCTCGGCCCAGGGGCGCATCGAGGAGGGGGAGTCGGTGAACCCGTGCAGGAGGAGCACGCCGGTGGCTCCGCCGTCCGCGTGGAACGGCTCGGCGTGAGGCAGGACCGGCACGTGGACTCCTGGTCGCGAAACAGACGGGTTCCCGGCGGATCTTAGTCGGGTGCCGTTCATCGTGTCATGCCGGGCGGTAGTTTTCGAGGGTGGTACGGCGAAACCGGCCGCGCCGGCCGCGCTTGCCCAACGATTCGACCTTCACGTCGCTCGGGCAACGGCACAGTCGGATCGTTGGCCGTGGCATTAGGGTGCTTCTCTAGGAGGTCGCCGGTGTTCTACTGGTTCTTGAAGTGGGTCGTCATCGGTCCGGTGCTCAAGCTGATCTTCCGGCCGTGGACGGAGGGGACCGAGAACGTCCCCGAAGAAGGCGGCGCCATC
>JACCUS010000173.1 GCA_013811715.1 Nocardioidaceae bacterium | reverse complement strand
TGGACGGGCTGGCAGGGCACTGGAAGGAGCCCGACAACGGGCTATGGGAGATCCGCGGACCACGGCGCCACTTCACCCACTCGCGCATCATGGTGTGGGTGGCCTTCGACAGCGCCATCGAGGCAGTTGAGCAGCACGGCCTCGATGGGCCGGCCGACCGCTGGCACGAGATCCGCGACGAGGTGGGTGCGGAGATCCTCGAACGAGGCTACGACTCCGACCGCGGCACGTTCGTGCAGCATTACGACACCACCGAGGTGGATGCGTCCCTGTTGCTCATCCCGGCGGTGGGTTTCCTGCCCGGTGACGACCCGAGGTTCCTCGGCACCATCTCAGCCATCGAGCAGGACCTCATGCGCGAAGGGCTGGTGCTGCGCTACCGGACCGAGACCAATGTGGACGGGATGGACAGCGGCGAACATCCGTTCCTCGCGTGTTCGTTCTGGCTGGTCACCGCGTACGCATACGCCGGCCGCATCGACGACGCCCATGCCCTGATGCGCCGACTCGTCGGGCTGGCCAACGATGTCGGCCTGATGTCTGAGGAGTACGACCCCGTCGAGAAGCGGATGGTCGGGAACTTCCCACAGGCGTTCTCTCACCTCGGGCTGGCCGGTGCGGCGTTGGCGATCGCCCGGGCGGAAGAAAGCGGCGGCACGATCCGGCAGGGTCGCCCCATCTGAGGGTTTGCGCCTTTCAGGCTAGGCCTCGGGATAGCCGAGGTCGGGTGCCGACACGTCGTCGAGCGCGTCGGCGATCTCCTCCGGCAGCGCCACCTCCTCGGCGGTCAACGTCGCCGCCAGCTGGCCCGCCGTACGGGCGCCGACGATCGGCGCCGCCACGCCGGGCTGGTCCCGCACCCACGCCAACGCGACTTCGGCGGGGGAGAGGTCCAGGCCCTCGGCCGCGCGGCAGACCGCCTCGACCACCTGTGCAGCCCGCGGGTTGAGGTGGACGCCGACGTAGCGCTCGAAGGCCGGGGATGCTGCCCGGGAGTCGGCCGGCACGCCGGTGCGGTACTTGCCGGTGAGCACGCCGCGGCCGAGCGGTGACCACGGCAGGAGACCGAGTCCGAGCGCGTCCGCGGCCGGGACCACCTCGCGCTCGACCCCCCGTTGCAGCAGGGAGTACTCGACCTGGGTCGACGCCAGCCGCGCCCGACCCGGGGCCGCCAGCTGGTGTGTCGCGGACTGCGCGGTCTGCCATCCCGAGTAGTTCGAGATACCGACATACCGGGCCCGCCCCGACCACACGGCCGCGTCCAGCGCCGTCATCGTCTCCTCGATCGGCACGTCGTCTGACCAGGTGTGGACCTGCCAAAGGTCGACGAACCCGACGCCGAGCCGCTCCAAGGAGGCGTCCAGGCCTCGCAGCAGCGCCCCCCGCGAGACGTCGACGACACGCTCGCCGTGTGGCCGCCCGATACCGGCCTTCGTGGCGAGCACGACGTCGTCCCGGTCGACGACGCGGCCCAACAGCCGGCCGATGAGCGCCTCGCTCGCGCCGTTGCCGTAGCCGGCCGCGGTGTCGAGCAGTGTGCCGCCTGCGTCCACGAACGCGCGCAGCTGGTCCCCGGCCTCGTGCTCGTCGGTGTCGGTGCCCCACGTCAGCGTTCCCAGTCCCAGCCGGGAGACCTTCAAGCCGGTGGTCCCGAGGTAGCGGTGCTTCATGCGCGCTGACACTAGTGCACACCAGCTGGCGATTCGTGTGTCCGGCTGCCGGTGACCGGGCAGTACTGTGCCAGGCGTGAGACTCGGACTCAGTATGGGGTACGTCGTCGGCGACGCCGCGCACGGCCACGTCGAGCTCGCCTGCGAGGCCGACCGGCTGGGCTTCTCGGTCGCGTGGGCCGCCGAGGCGTACGGCTCCGACTCGCCGAGCGTCCTCGGCTACGTCGCCGCAATGACGCGCCGCATCGACATCGGCGCCGGGGTCATGCAGATCCCGGCCCGCACGCCTGCCATGACCGCCATGACGGCCGCCACACTCGACCTTCTCAGCGGTGGCCGCTTCCGACTCGGTCTCGGGGTCTCCGGCCCGCAGGTCTCCGAGGGATGGCACGGGGTGCGCTTCGAGGCGCCCCTCGCGCGGACGCGCGAGTACGTCGAGATCGTCAGACAGGCGCTCGAGCGCAAGACGGTGCGGCACGGCGGGCGATACTTCACGCTTCCGCTGCCCGACGGCCCCGGCAAGGCGCTCAAGCTCAACGTCCATTCCGTCCGCGAGCATGTCCCGGTCTACCTGGCCGCGGTCGGACCGCAGAACCTCGAGGTCGCCGGTGAGATCGCGGACGGGTGGCTCGCGATCTTCTTCTCACCCGAGTACGCCGGAGAGGCGCTCGCCCACGTCAACGCCGGACGAGTCCGTGGCCGGCGTCTCGACCGGCCCTTCGACGTGGCGGCCACGGTGCCGGTCTCGATCGACGCAGATGTGGCGACAGCCGCCGAGCCGATCCGCGGCTACGCGGCCCTCTACCTCGGTGGGATGGGCAGCCGCGAGCAGAACTTCTACAACCAGCTGGCCGCCCGGATGGGCTTCGAGGCCGAGGCGCGTCGAGTGCAGGAACTTTTCCTCGACAAGCGCAACCGGGAGGCGATGGCCGCCGTACCGCTCGACTTCATCGACCAGACCTCGCTGATCGGCCCCTACAGCAGGATCGTCGAGCGGATGCACGCCTTCGCCACAGCCGGCGTCACCACCCTCAACGTGTCCTGCCCGCAGCCCACACTCGACAGCCGGGTCGCCACTTTGCGGAGAGTCGCCGAGGCACTCGACGACTCGGGACTGGGGGACTAGGGGACCGTGATCGACCTCCTCAAGGCAGTCACGCTGGGTCTGCTGCAGGGCCTCACCGAGTTTCTGCCCATCTCCAGCAGCGCCCACCTGCGGATCTTCCCCGAGCTGTTCGGCTGGGGCGACCCAGGCGCCGCGTTCACCGCAGTCGTCCAGATCGGCACCGAGGCGGCGGTGGTGATCTACTTCCGCCGGGACATCTGGCGGATCGGCTCGACCTGGGTGCGGTCGCTGCTCGACCCCACCCTGCGGGGCAGCCTCGATGCTCGAATGGGGTGGTTCATCGTCGTGGGCTCGCTGCCGATCGTGCTCCTCGGCGTACTGCTCAAGGACATCATCGAGCGTGACTTCCGCAACCTGTGGATCATCGGCACCACGCTGATCGTGCTGGGTCTGGTGCTGGGCCTCGCCGAGCGGGTGGGGCGCCAGGATCGCCGGATCGAGACGCTGACGCTGCGGCACGCGGTGATGTACGGCCTCGCTCAGGCCTGTGCCCTGGTGCCGGGCGTCTCGCGGTCGGGGGCAACGATCAGCATGGGGATGTTCATGGGGTACGACCGCGCCGCCGCGACCCGCTACGCGTTCTTGCTGGCCATCCCGGCCGTCGTGGGCGCCGGCCTCTACGAGCTGCCGGAGATCCCGGGCGGGGAGAACGCGTACGGTGCCGCGCCGACGGTGGTGGCGACCGTCGTGGCGTTCGTCGTGGGGTACGCCGCGATCGCGTGGCTGCTGCGCTACGTGAGCACGAGGTCGTATCTCCCGTTCGTGCTCTATCGGGTGGCGCTAGGTGTGTTCACCCTCACCATGCTCAGCGTCGGCGTCCTCAGCGCCTGAGGCTCACAGCCAGCCGGACCGCTTGAAGAAGCTGTAGAGGCCGAGGCAGGTCGCGGCCATCAGCGCCATGAGCGCGAAGTAGCCGTAGTGCCAGCGAAGTTCGGGCATGTTGTCGAAGTTCATGCCATAGATGCCGGCGATCATCGTCGGCACAGCGGCGATCGCCACCCAGGCGGAGATCTTGCGCAAGTCGTCGTTCTGCTGCACCGAGATGCGCGCCATGTGGGCCTCATGAGCGCTCGTCAGCAAGCCGTCGAGGGTCTCGACCTGTTCGTGCACCCGGGTCGCGTGGTCGGCCACGTCGCGGAAGAACGCCGCCGCTTCGTCGGGCATCCCCGGCACCAGGCGCTGCGCGAACTTGGCCAGCGGCTCGCGAAGCGGCGCCACCGCCCGGCGGAACTCGGCCACCTCCCGCTTGAGCGTGTAGATCCGTCGGGAGTCGCTGGTCCGGTCGTCGGAGAAGACCGACATCTCGATCTCGTCGACGTCGATCTCCAACTCCCCGGCGACCGACTCGTAACCGTCGACCACACGGTCGCAGACCGAGTAGAGCACCGAGTAGGGGCCATGCCCGAGCATCTCGGTGTGCTCCTCCAGATCGCTGCGAGTCATGGAAAGCTCAGCGCCCGAGCCGTGGCGGACCGTGACGACGTACGACCTGCCGACGAACACGGCGATCTCGCCGGTCTCGACGGCGTCCTGCTCGTCGACGTACCACAAGGTCTTCAACACCATGAAAAGGTTGTCGTCGTCGTAGCGCTCGAGCTTGGGGCGCTGATGAGCCCGCACCGCGTCCTCGACTGCCAGCGCATGCAGGTCGAACGCGTCGCCGACCCTGCTCATCTCGTCCTCGGTCGGCTCGTGCAGACCGATCCAGACGAAGTCCGTCTCTCCCCTGGCCGCATCGAGCGCGGCGGACATGTCCCCGGCACCCGCGTCAACGGACACCCGGGCCCCGTGCCGGTAGACGGCGCAGTCGACGATCACGCGTGACATTGTCGCGCGGATTACGCTTCGCTGCCGGGAGATCGCCGTCTGCTGCGGCGAGAGCGCCGTCTAAGGTGAAGCGAGTGGCGACGCTCCTGCTGGTGAGACATGGTCGCTCGACGGCCAACGACAAAGGCGTGCTGGCCGGTCGTGCTCCAGGGATACTTCTCGACGACTTGGGGGCGCGGCAGGCGGCCTCGACAGCCGAGCGGCTGGCGAGCCTGCCTTTGGCGGCGGTGGTGTCGAGCCCGCTGGAGCGCTGTCGGCAGACGGCGGAGGCGATCGTCGGGGCACATGCCGGCTCACCGGCGCTGCACACCGACGACCGCTTCACCGAGTGCGGGTACGGCGACTGGACGGGTCAGGAGTTGAAGAGGCTGGCCAAGGAGAAGCTCTGGAAGGTGGTCCAGGACCATCCGAGCGCCGTCACATTCCCCGGCGGGGAGTCGATCCGCGAGATGCAGGCCAGGTCGGTCGCGGCGGCAAGAGACTGGGACCAGAGGATCACCGAGCAGCAGGGGTCCGACGCGCTCTGGGTCGCGGTCAGCCACGGTGACGTCATCAAGGCGATCCTCGCCGACGCGCTCGGCACCCATCTGGACAACTTCCAGCGCATCGTCGTCGAGCCGGCGACCGTGTCCGCCATCTCCTACACCCCGCTGCGCCCGTTCGTCACGCGTTACAACGAGCACGGGGACCTCGCCGGCCTAGCCCCGAAACGCAAGAAGCGCCGCCGAAAGGCCGCGTCCAGCGACGCCGCCGTGGGTGGCGGATCGGGCTCGTAGCCGGTCGAGCTGGTCTGCTGGTCGAGCTTGTGCGTGCCCTCCAGTTGGGTTGACGTTCTAGTCTTGGAGTCATGTCGATCGTCGTACACAGTTTCGACCAGCCGGACCGCTTCGTCAGCGGTACAGTCGGCCCACCTGGGCAGCGAACATTCTTCCTGCAGGCCAAGGAGGGCAACCGGGTGACGAGCGTGGCCTTGGAGAAGCAGCAGGTGTCGATCCTCGCCGAACGGGTCGACCTCTTGCTCGACCAGGCGCTTCGGGAGAGCGGGGGAGAGGCGACGATTCCCGCCATGGCTCCGGCCGGCTCGCATGACGGCGATCCACTCGACCAGCCCATCGTCGAGGAGTTCCGCGTCGGGACGATCACGTTGAGCTGGGAAGACACGTCCAACCTCGTGGTCATCGAGCTGTTCCCGATGTCGGAGGAGGCCGTCGTGTCGGAGTCGGTCACGGCCGACGACGAGGACGCCGAGGCGGCGCCCGAGGTCGATCTTGAGATCGAGGTCGAGGCCAGCGAGGTGCTGATCGTGAAGATGGAGCCGGCCTACGCCCGGGCGTTCGTGCGCAGGTCGCAAAGTGTGGTGTCGGCCGGGCGGCCGGCATGCCAGTTCTGTGGTGGTCCGATGGACCCGGAGGGACATGTGTGCCCACGCGCGAACGGGTTCCGGCGCATTGCACACTGACGACGCGCCGGTCCTGGACGACGCGGCGGTCGAGCCGATACTGTCCCGGGGTTCACTCGAGCTCGACGGCAGGATCGTCTCAGCGTCCAACGCCTCGTTCCTCGGACACGTCACTCTCGACGGTGTGACGCTGCGCTGCATCTACAAGCCGATCGCCGGTGAGCGGCCGCTGTGGGACTTCCCGCCCGGCACGCTGGCCGGGCGGGAGCGCGCCGCCCGGCTGGTCTCCGAGGCGGGCTGCTGGGACGTCGTTCCGCAGACCGTGCTGCGCGACGGAAGGTTCGGCCCCGGCATGTGCCAGCGGTGGGTCGACACGACGCCGTCGGGCGCGCTCGTCGACGTGGTGGATGTGGAGTACGACGAGCCTGGGTGGCTCGCCGTACTGCAAGCCGAGGACCAGCACGGGCAGCCGGTCCTCCTCGTGCACGCCGACGACGACCGGTTGCGTGCCATGGCCGTGTTCGACGTAGTGGTCAACAACGCCGACCGCAAGGGCGGACATGTGCTCGTCGAGAGCCGTCCAGGCGGTGAGTTGGTTTGGGGGTGCGACCACGGCGTCTCGTTCCACGAGGACTCCAAGCTCCGGACGGTCTTGTGGGGCTGGGCCGGACAACCGCTGCGGGACACCGATCGAGCCGCGTTGCAGCGGTTGCGGGCGGCGTTGACGGCCGGGCTCGACGAAAGGCTGAGCGAGTGGCTGGACGACGCGGAGATCACGGCCTTGAGCCGCCGCCTCGAGTCGCTGTGCCGCACGGGGCAGATGCCGGTGCCCGACGGCTCCTGGCCCGCGATCCCATGGCCTCCGTTTTGAGCCCGCCTGGTTAGGCTGGCCGGTATGCAGGCATGGGCTCCTCCGGTCGTTTCCACGACCATTCCCGACCGCCTGGGCGCCGCCCCAGAGCTGATGCTGTACGACGCTCGGACGGGTCAGGTCGAAAAGACCGACCCCGGTGACGAGGCTCGGCTCTACGTCTGCGGCATCACGCCGTACGACGCCACCCACGTCGGGCATGCCGCCACGTATGTGGCGTTCGACCTCGCCATCCGGGCGTGGCGAGAAGCCGGCCACCGGGTCCGCTATGTGCAGAACGTGACCGACGTCGACGACCCGCTGCTGGAGCGCGCGCGGGCCACCGGCGTGGACTGGGCCGACCTGGCGGGACGCGAGACGCGGCTCTTCGGCGAGGACATGGCGGCGTTGTCGGTGATACCCCCGGACGTGTTCGCAGGCGCAGTCGAGTCGATTCCGTTGATCGTCGACCTCATCTTGGAGCTGCAGGCGAAGGGCGCCGTCTATGACGTCGACGGCGACCTCTACTTCTCGGTCACCTCTGACCCGCTCTTCGGTGAGGTGTCTCGGCTGACCCGTGACGAGATGCTCCCGCTGTTCGCCGACAACGGTGGCGACCCCGACCGGCCGGGCAAACGTGACCCGCTCGACTGCGTGGTGTGGCAACGTGCCCGCGACGGAGAGCCCGCGTGGGACACCGTGCTGGGACCTGGTCGTCCGGGGTGGCACGTCGAGTGCTCGGCCATCGCACTGGAGCACCTCGGGGGCGCCTTCGACCTGCAGGGGGGTGGGTCGGACTTGGCTTTCCCCCACCATGAGATGACCGCCGGTGAGGTCCAGGTGGCGCGTCCGGGCGAGGCGTTCGCCAGGGCATACGCCCACGCCGGAATGGTCGGCTACGAGGGTCACAAGATGTCGAAGTCGCGCGGCAACCTGGTGCTCGTGTCACGGCTGCGGGCAGGCGGCGTCGACCCCCGCGCCATCCGGCTGACGCTGTTGGCGCAGCACTACCGCAACGACTGGGACTGGGCCGATGACCTGCCGGGTGCTGGCCAGGCGAGGCTGCGTCGGTGGACCGAGGCGGTACGCCGAGGTGGGCCCGACGCGACCGACACAGTCAACGACGTACGCGCGGCACTGGCCGATGACCTGGACGCGCCTCGAGCATTGGCGGCCGTCGATGCGTGGGCCAACGGGCAGGGCCGCACGGTCGACGGGTCGGCCGAACTCGTCACCGCAGTCGTCGAGGCCTCCCTCGGTATCGCCCTTCCGCTGGTGGCCGAAGACACGCCCAGGTCGTGAGCGCAGCCCCTTCCGCCGAGGGGCCAGGCGGCGTGTTGCCATGATGGTGTCCACCGGCCGTCACGCGCATTTCACTTTCGCCGCCTTACATGGTGGGTATGACTCTTCGACTCCGCCGCACAGCCCTTGCGGTCGCCGCTGCGACCGCGCTCCCACTCATCGTCGCCGCACCACCGATCGCCGCGCAAGACGACGATCACGCCAGGCTGATCGAAGATCGCACCGCGACCGCCGGATCCGACAAGTCCGAGGCGCCTCAAGTCGCGCCGACCGCGACGGCGGAGCAGATCACCGTGGACGAGGAGACCGAGCCTGTCGCACCGGGGCTGGTGCATACCAGCTTCGACCAGTACGGCCCCCGCGGCTGGGTCCGTGCCGACGTGCTCACCGCCGAGCTGGATCAGCCCGGCCTCGCGCTTGACTACCTTTCGTCGGGCCAGGTTTCCAACCCCCAGCCGCTGTCGCAGATGCTGCAGCGTGAGCCGGGTTTCGTCGCCGGCACCAACGCCGACTTCTTCGACATCAGCGACACCGGGGCGCCGCTAGGTGTCGGCGTGGACCGCGAGGACGGCCTCATCCACGCACCCGCCGACGGCCACAACACATCACTCACAATCGAGGCAGACCGCACTGCCGAGATCACCGACGTCTACCTCGAGGCCCAGGTGACGACGGGAGCGGGCAGCCTGCCGACAACCAACCTCAACTCACCGTCGGTGGCGCGGGACGGCATCGGAATCTACAACAGCTTCTGGGGAGATGTCGCTCGACGGCGCACCGTCGATGGCGCCACCAACGTCCGCGCGGTCACGGTCACCGACGGGGTGGTGACGTCCAACACGACCATGCCGGGTGAGGGACCCATCCCGGGGGCGGCCGTCGAGATCGTCGGCCGCGACACCGGCGCGACGGCACTCGAGGATCTGCAGCCCGGCGACGAGGTGGACGTCGATTACGAGCTCAAGGAGCCCGGCCCGGTCGTCGCCGCCAGCGGCAATGTCGTGCTGCTCCGCGACGGCGAGCTGGCCACCGGGAACGACAGCGACATCCACCCCCGCACGGCCGTGGGCATCGACGATGACGACGATCGGCTGATCTTCCTCACCGTCGACGGTAGGCAGGTCAACAGCCGCGGTGTCTCGTTGGTCGAGCTGGGTGAGATGCTGCGCGATCTGGGGGCCGAGGACGCGCTCAACCTCGACGGCGGCGGGTCTTCCACGATGCTGGCCCGTGAGGCGGGGGAGGAGCCGGCAGTCGTCAACTCGCCCTCCGACGGCGGGCAGCGGAGCGTGCCCAACGGCCTTGGCTTCCACGTCGCACCCGGGAGTGGCGAGCTGACCGACATCGCCCTCGAGCCCGCCCAGGACCAGGAAGGCTCGCGCCGAGTCCACGCCGGTCTCACCCGCACGTTGGTGGCGAACGGCCACGACGAGACCCTGGCCGCGGTCGACTCCGCACCCATCTGGTGGGCCGACCCGATGTCGGTCGGCCGGGTCGACAGGCCGGGCACCCGCGAGGAGACCGTCGTCGTCTCCGGGCTCCGCCGCGGCACCGTACGGGTCAGCGCGACCGACCGGGACGCACAAGGCGCCATCAAGCTGCAGGTGCTGGGCCCGGTCGAGCGCATCGACACCGACGTCGAGCAGGTTGCGCTGCCCAGCATCGACGCCACCCGCGGGTTCACCGTCCGCGGGTACGACCGAGACGGCTTCTCCACGTGGGTCGAGCCGCGTGACGTCGACCTCGCATACGACCGCGCCATCATCGAGGTGACCGCGAGCGGCTCCGGCTTCACCGTCACCCCGCGTGTCGACTCCGGTTCCGCGGTGATCGCGCTGGCGGTCGACGGCGTGCAGACCTATCTCGGCGTCACGATCGGGCTGGTAAGTGAGGTGGTCGACCCGATGGACGACTCCGCCGACTGGACCGCCTCGTCGTTCCCGAGCGTGGTGCAGGCCCAGCGCAGCGTGGTCGAGGGGCGCAACGGGGCCGCGATTGCGCTGGACTACAGCCTGACGGGGACGACGGCCACGCGAGCCGCCTATCTCAACGCCAGCCCCGCGCCGCTGCGCCTGCCTGGCAGTCCGCAGCGAGTCGGCGTCTGGGTCAACGGCGACGGTCAAGGGGCCTGGTTGCGGGCCGTCGTCGTCGATGCCTCGGGCGTGAACAGCACCCTCAACCTGGCGGCGTCCGTCAACTGGACTGGATGGCGCTACGTCTCCACCACTGTTCCTGCGGGGTTGCAGGGGCCGCTGACTTTTCGACGCATGTACGTCGTGGAGACCGACCGCAACAAGCAGTACGGCGGCCGGCTCGTGTTCGACGACCTGACCGTCGAGTCCGCACCAGTGGTCGACGTGCCGGACGTCCCCGCCGTCGAGGACCGGGTGGTGCTGAAGAACGCCGAGCTCGGTGCCGACCGCTGGACGTTCGCGGTGCTCAGCGACGCGCAGTTCGTCGCCGCCCAGCCCGACAGCAGACTGGTGGCGCAAGCTCGCCGTACCCTCCGCGAGATCAAGGCAGTCGACCCGGACTTCGTTGTCGTCAACGGAGACTTCGTAGACACCGGCTTCGACGAGGACTTCGAGTTGGCTCAGCGGATCCTCGAAGAGGAACTCGGCGACCTGCCGTACTACTACGTGCCGGGCAACCACGAAGCCTACGGCCCGGGCGACCTCAGCAACTTCCGTGCCGTGTTCGGCGAGCCGGTGCGGACCTTCGACCACCTGGGCACGCGGTTCGTGCTGCTGGACTCCTCACGGGGGTCGTTCCTGCTGGGTGGGTTCGCCCAGGTACTGCTGCTACAACAGGCGCTGGAGGAGGCACGCGACGACTCCAGCATCAGCAACGTGGTCGTGATGGCGCATCACCCGACCGAGGACCCGGCGATCGTGGACAACTCCGAGTTGTCGGACGACAAGGAGGCGGCGCTGCTGCGCGACTGGCTGGCAGACTTCCGGGTCGACACCGGCAAGGGCGCCGCCTACATCGCCGCGCACGCCGGCGTCTTCCACGCCTCCCGGGTCGACGGCGTGCCGTACCTGATCAACGGCAACAGCGGGAAGGCACCCGCGGCAGCGCCGTCGGACGGCGGTTTCACCGGCTGGACCCTGGTAGGCGTCGACCCTGATGCCAAGCAGGCTTGGCTGCGTGCGCAGATCCGGCCGCATGTCGATGCGCTGAGGCTGTCCGACCCCGGTGTGCTGCTCCCGGGAGAGAGCGTCGACGTCTCGGCGACCGTCGTCCAAGAGGGGCGTCAGGTGCCTGTCGACTACCCCGTGAGCGCGTCGTGGTCGGGGTCGCGGCACGTGCACATCGGTCCGGCCGTTGAGGCTCGCCCGCGGGACGTGGCCACCTATGACCCGGAATCGGGCGAGTTGGTGGCGCACCGGGAGGGCCTCGGCGAACTGACGGTCACGGTCAACGGCGCGTCGCAGACCACTCAGGTCGCGGTGCAGAGCTGATCAACATCTGACTCGGCCGAACACCGGCGACCCGGTCTTGTGCGAGGACGCATAGCCGGCGAAGACCGGTGCGCCGAGGGTGCGGGTCCTCCCGGCCGTGGGCGGCGACCGCGAGCCACGACCCGCCCTCCACAGTGACCTCGTGCAGCAACTCCGACGGGTGCTGATGCATCAGACGTGCTCGGCGACGACATCGGAGACGGTATGCGGCAGCATTCAAGACTGGACCGGCGACGTTCCATTCGGTTCGGCGCAACAACCACCAGAACCCATCGCGACCACGCTGGCTTCGTCCGTCGTCGTTTACACGAGGTGCCGCCGCTTTGTCGATGTGTCGGATTGCGTTTGTTCTTGTGGATAAGGCGGAACGGGGCTGTCTAAGGTTTCAGAAACTGTCGGTGGCCGGATCTAGTGTTCGTGGTATGAGCCTGTTGATCGACGACCCGGCCGCACCGCCGTCATCGCACGCGACCACGGCTGCGTGCACCCCGGCTGCGACCGCGCCGCCCGCTGGTGCGACGTCCACCACGTCATCGCCTGATGGAAGGGCGGCAGAACCAGCCTCCACAACGGCGTGACACTGTGTGGCTTCCACCACCGCCTCTACGACGACGAGACCCTGGCGCATCAGGTTCGCCGCCGACCACATCCCCGAATCCATCCCACCCACCTGGGTCGACCCCCAACACAAACCCATCCGCCACCCCCGCTTCCTCGCCCGCCGACGATTACCTCGCCCGCCGGGTCAGCGGTGGAGAGCTATCCATTCCGGGTGCGTAGACCTCGGCCAGCAGTTCCGGTAGGTGGCACCGCTCGGCGTCGCTCAGCAGGCCGAGCATCCGCCGTGCGCGCGGCTCACCGGTCCTGGGCGCCACCGATCTGATGAACTTCTCATCCAACCGCAAGTCGGTCGGTTCGCTCCCGGGATCCCCGGGCGTCTCGGTCGGTCCCGCCGAGAGCGTGGTTCCGTC
>JACCUS010000163.1 GCA_013811715.1 Nocardioidaceae bacterium | reverse complement strand
GGCCGCCACCACCGACAGTCCGCCCTCGGTGACGATGAGAAGCACCGGCACATCGACCCCGGTGGCGCGGATCAACCGGCAGAAGTCGCGCGCCGCCGCCAGGTCGTGCCTGCCGTCGACCAGCACGGCGTCGCAGTCGGGTGCGTCCACCAGCACGGCGGCCTCGGCAGGCAGTACTCGGACGTGGTCCGGCAGCAGCGTCAGCGCAGGCAGTACCTCGACCGAGGGCTGCAGGTCGTTGGTCAGCAGGAGCAGGCTGCTCACCGGGTCCGCCTCCTTGCCTCGCTCCGACTGTGTCCACCCCCGTGGCTGTTCACCACGGTATCGGAGCTGTTTGCGACAATACCGGACATGGAGGAGTCGCTGACGGCGGTGACACCCGGCGAGACGGCACCCGGGGCAGTGCCGGGCGGTGCGGCGTCGTCTGGAGAAGGGCAGCCAGCGGTCACGGTTCGCTACTGGGCGGCGGCCCGCGCTGCTGCCGGCTGTGCCGAGGAGACGTTCCGCGGTGGCACCGTCGGCGAGGTGCTGGAGTCCGCACGCGCGGCGCACTCCGACGAGCCGCGGTTCGACAAGGTGCTGAGCATCTGCTCGTTGCTGTTGGGGGAGCAGCCGATCGGCTCGCGCAGTCCCGCCGACGTCGCCGTCGCCGAGGGGGACGTGGTCGAGGTGTTGCCGCCGTTCGCCGGTGGCACCGATGTATGAGACGCCGTCTCACTATGTGGTCTGGAGGTTCGGCGAAGCGCACCTCGCACGTACGCTGATAGGCATGGAGTCGACGTACCTGACCAAACGTCGCGCGGTAGACCTTTGTCACACCTCGACCGCGCTGTGTCGCACGCCCTGACTGGGTAAGCGCGCGCTCCTCCCCAGCCTGTCCCTCGTCGACCGGCTGAACGCCAGCACCAGCAGGGCCAGCTCCGAGAGCGCGCCGCCCGCCGCCGCATCGCCCCCCTTTCCGGCACCTTCGTGCCGCCGGATCCACCAGTTTCTGGAGGTAACCGCATGAGCCGCGACACCGTTCTCGTCGACGCCGCCTGGGTAGAGAGCCACCTCGCCGACCCCGACGTCGTCCTCGTCGAAGTCGATGAAGACACCAGCACCTATGACAAGGGCCACATCCGTGGTGCCGTCAAGATCCACTGGCAAGACGACCTGCAAGACGCAGTCCGCCGCGACTTCGTCGGCAAGGAGCAGTTCGCCCAGCTGTTGTCGAGCCGCGGCATCGGCAACGACGACACCGTCGTGCTGTACGGCGGCAACAACAACTGGTTCGCCGCCTACGCCTACTGGTACTTCAAGCTCTACGGGCATCACGCCGTGGTGCTGCTCGACGGTGGCCGGAAGAAGTGGGAGCTCGACTCGCGTCAGCTCACCGACGAGGCGACCACACGAGCGCCGTCGTCGTACACCGCCTCAGACCCGGACCTGTCGCTACGCGCCTTCCGCGACGAGGTCGTCGCCGCGATAGGCGTCCAGAACCTGGTCGATGTCCGATCGCCTGACGAGTACGCCGGCCGGCTGTTGGCGCCGGCGCACCTGCCGCAGGAGTCGGCGCAGCGTGGCGGCCATGTCCCGACGGCCGCCAACATCCCGTGGAGCAAGGCGGCCAACGACGACGGCACGTTCAAACGCGACGACGAGCTGGCGACGCTCTATCGTTCGGCGGGGGTCGACTTCGCGAAGGACACCATCGCCTACTGCCGCATCGGCGAGCGCAGCGCCCACACGTGGTTCGTGCTGCACGAGCTGCTCGACCAGCCCAACGTGAAGAACTACGACGGCTCGTGGACCGAGTACGGGTCCCTGGTCGGCGTGCCGGTCGCCATCGGCGACGATCCCGGGGACGTCTCATGAGCTGCGCCGCCGGTTATGGCGGTGCGAGCGTGGCGGGAGTCGACGTGTCCCGGGAGTCGATCATCGAGGGCGTCGTCGTGCGCGATCACCAGCCGGTGGGCGGGGCGTACGTCCGGCTGCTCGACCGGGGTGGCGAGTTCGCCGCGGA
This sequence comes from Nocardioidaceae bacterium, assembly GCA_013811715.1. Classification (GTDB taxonomy): domain Bacteria; phylum Actinomycetota; class Actinomycetes; order Propionibacteriales; family Nocardioidaceae; genus JACCUS01. The sequence goes on along the minus strand of JACCUS010000163.1, from coordinate 3,044 downwards.
GGTCCCGACGAACGACACCGGCCGGTTCAGGTTCTTCGCCGCACCGGGCAGTTGGACGCTGCGGACCCTCGCCCCGGGCGTCGCGGCCGTCGACACCCGGGTAACCGCGGCGCGCGGCGACGTGGCGGAGGTGCAGGTCGCGGTCTGACCCGCCTGCCGCGCGGCTGTAGAGTCCGCCGTCCGCCACACGCGTCGATGTGCTTTCGGCTGCCGCCACGCAGTCCTAGACTGACTTCCGGTCGTCCGGCCCGTGACGGCGTACAGGAGGGGGACAGCCCGTGGTGATCGAGCGCGACGAGCGCCCGTGGGGGTACTACGAGGTCGTCGACGAGGGGACCGGCTTTCGAGTGAAGCGCATCTGCGTGCGCGCCGGACAGCGGTTGAGCTATCAACGGCACCGGCGTCGCTCGGAGCATTGGTGTGTCGTGGCGGGCAGCGGTCTGGTGACCCTCGACGGGGTGGATCGCCGCATCGAGCCGGGTGGCACCGTCGACATCCCTGTTGGCCTTGCGCATCGGGTGGCCAGCACCGGCGACGTCGACTTGGTCTTCATCGAGGTGCAGACCGGCGGCTACTTCGGCGAGGACGACATCGAGCGTCTCAGCGACGACTACGGTCGCGACAGTCGCGACAGTCGCGCCACCGCGCCGGAGAAGTCGGTCAGTTGACCGAGGTCGGGTCGTCCAGGCTCTCGTCGGGATACTTCGCCAGGTAGCCGGAGATGTCCTCCTCGGTGATGGCGGCGAACAGGGCGTCGCTCTGCTTCGGCGCCAGCCGGACGATGCTCTGCCCGTCCCGACTGGTGTCGTAGCGACCGAGTGGAGCGGTGAGGAACTCCACGTTCTCGGTCTTGATGCTGCGCATCCCCAAGGCTAGGTCGCGGATCTCGCGAGTGTCCCATGAGTCGTCCACCGTCAGGTACTCGGCAATGACGTCGACGACCTTGTAGATCTGGACGGGGTTGCGCGTGGTGCCGCCGGACAACAGCTTGGCCATCGTCGCCCGCATGAAGTTCTGCTGGCGGGCGATGCGGCCGAAGTCGCCGTCGTCGAGCCCGTAGCGGGTGCGCACATACTGCAGCGCGACCTCGCCCTCAAGTGTCTCCCAGCCCTTCTTCCAGGTGACGTTCTGCGACTCGTCCTCGAACGTCTCCGGGATGTAGACCCGCACGCCCCCGAGCGCGGTCGTGAGATCCTTGAAGCCGACCCAGTCGATGATCGCCAGATGGTCGATGGTGATCCCGGTGAGGCCCTCGACGGTCTTCACGGCCAGCGCCGGACCGCCGTAGGAGAAGGCGGCGTTGATCTTGGCCCTGCCGTTGTCGGACGGATACCCTTCGATCTTCGTCCAGGTGTCGCGCGGGATCGAGACGAGCTGCACGCTCTGCCGGTCGGCCGGGATGTGCACCAAGATGATGGTGTCGCTCAAGTGCGCCCCCTGCGTCCACTCACCGTCCTCGAGGTCCTCGGCCACCGACTGGCCGACGTTGCCGTGATCGGCGCCCAGCAGCAAGATGTTGAGCGGATGGTTTTCCTCCTGCTGCTCCTTCTCGGGGGCCGGGGTGATGTCTGCGTCGACCCGCGGGATGCTGTCAAGCTTTTGGTTGATCTTCCACAGGTAGCCGCCGGCGAAGCCGGCGATGACCAGCAAGATCACGCCCAACGCGAGGAGTGCCTTGTGGCGGCGGATGAAGCCTCTTGGCCTCCCGGTGCCCTCACGGCGTCGGCCGATCCGGGTCCGTCTGGCGGCGTCCTTGCGGTCACCCTCGTCGGACGTGGGGTCGACAACTTCGCCGGTGCCCTGATCCGGGCCTTGGCCGATTGGCGGGTTGTCGTCAGTCATCCTCGCGTCCTTGTCGCCGGGTGGGGTCAGCCACAAGTGTGCCAACAAATGCCGGGTTAGCGTAATCACGCGCAGCCCGCTTTGGGCGACTCCTGAGGAAACTCACACCTCCACGATGAGCGTGACCGGGCCGTCGTTGACGAGTGCGACGTCCATCGGGGCGCCGAACACCCCGCGCTCGACCCGGGCGCCGAGGGCCGCCAGCGCGTCGCAGAACTCGACATAACGAGGCTCCGACACCGGACCCGGAGCTGCGGCAGACCAGGACGGGCGGCGGCCCTTGCGCGTGTCGGCGTACAAGGTGAACTGACTGACCACGAGCACTGGAGCGCCGAGGTCGGAGGCGGAGCGTTCGCCACGCATGATCCGCAGCTCCCAGATCTTGCCTGCCAACGCGGCGGCCTTCGCCTCGGTGTCGTCGTGGGTGACTCCGAGCAGGACGAGCAGGCCAGGCTCGGTGATCTCCCCGACGGTCGCTTCCTCGACGGCCACCGAGGCCCGGGAGACGCGTTGTACGACGGCGCGCATGGTCGGGCTCCTCTCGTCTGCCCGGCCCCATCGGGGTGGTGGCGGTGCGGGCCGAGTCTGGCACGATGGCCGCCATGGCCAGCAGCCCCCATCCCGCCACCCTCATCACCGTCGCTCCGACCGGCGCCGAGACCGCCAAGGACGACTTCCCGGCGCTGCCCACCACGCTTGAGGAGCTGGTCGACACGGCGACGCGGTGTGAGGCGGCTGGCGCGGCGATGATTCACCTGCACATCCGCGACCGGGAGCACAGGCCGACGCTGGACGGCGGACTGCTGTCCGAGGCGGTGGCCGCGATGCGGGAGAGCACCTCACTCGTCGTACAGCTGTCGACCGGTGGTTCGGTGCACGACCCGCTCGCGGACCGGTTGAAGGTGCTGGACGCCGAACCCGACTCCTGCTCGCTCACGATGGGCACGACCAACTTCGGTGATGACGTCTTCATGAACCCGTGGCCGTTCGTGTGCGAGCTGTACCAGTCGTCGCAGGAGCGGCAGGTCGTTCCGGAGTTCGAGCTGTTCGACCTCGGACACGTGGCGGCGCTGCATCGGCTGCTGGACCAGCACGGGCTGCCTTTCGGTGGGCGCGTGCACTGCGACCTGGTGATGGGGGTGCCGGGCGGGATGCCTGGAACCGCCGACGCGCTCGTGGCCGCCGTGCAGGCGCTGCCGTCG
>JACCUS010000152.1 GCA_013811715.1 Nocardioidaceae bacterium | reverse complement strand
GGTCCGCGCTTACCGCCCATCTCTGCGAGTTGCGGGAAACTTGCTGAGTCTCACCTCCAAACCCAACCACTTTCCCGCAATTCACATGCACGCGAGACCGCGGTCTCCGGAACGCGCGACCGCCGACTCATGGTCGACGTCGGACTGTGCCGGGTACTCATCGCCGCACTCCAGCCGGCAAACCCCGGACGAACCTACGGCCACGCGATCTCGCGCCGAGCCGTCACGTCCCCGCGTACCGGCGCGGGCTCCTCGCCAGCCGCCCGCGGCTGCCTCGACGCACGGACTGTGGCCCAGTGCGTTACTCTGCGTACCCCAAATTCGGAGGGCGTGCGGGCCATTCCTAAGAATCGAGCCGACCTGGGTATCTCGACTTGCGAGATCTGTGGGGTTCACCTCTAGTATCTTCAACACCTAACTTCACAGCACGAGCGTTGGACGCCGAGTCCTGTCCCGCAATGCTCGTGAATCCCCGTTGTCGAGACAGAATCTCAGTAGGGACAGGAGTGGGGGACCCACTCCCGCACAACGTTGAACCATTACAGCGTGTGCTTGGGGTTAAGTCGCCAAAGTACGGCGGCCGAGCACCTTCTCGCTCGAACCCGACAGCTCACCTCGCAGGCGTGAGAAGGAGACTCATCATGCCTGCATTCGCAGCCTGGCGGCGCTTGGCGCTCGCCATCCCCGTCCTACTCGTCACCGCCTTGGCGCTGTCGCTGCTCCCGGTGGAGTCGGCCGACGCCGCGAGCCGACGCCAGCGCAAGATCCACCACTCCTGGGAAGTCGCCGGGAACCAGAAGGGCGACCCCTACCGCTACGGCGCCAACGGCCCGAACGCGTTCGACTGCTCCGGCCTCACCCAGTTCGCCTACAAGCGCGCCGGTCTCTACCTGCCTCGCACCGCCGACGGCCAGGCTCGCTACACCCGCAACATCAAGCGTCGCAACATGCGTCGCGGCGACCTGATCTTCATCCACAGCGGCGGAGACGTCTACCACGTGTCGATGTTCGCCGGTCGCAAGAACGGCAACGTCATGATCATCCACTCCAGCCAGCCCGGCACCAACGTCAAGCGCGACCCGATGTGGACCAACTCCTGGTTCCCCGGCACGCTTCGTCGCCGGTGACCAGAGCGCCAGCACGACACTGACACGCCTGGCGATACAGACACTCCCATGGCGCAGGGCCGTCCCCGATTTCGGTGCGGTCCTGCGCCACACTTGGCCAATGCCGACTGCTGGACCCTCCCCGAATCCTCGCGCGCACCGCCGTTGCCTTACCGCCGCCGCCGGCATCTCGCTGACGCTAGCTCTGGCAGCCTGCGGGAGTGACGCCGAGCAGCCCGACACACGGGAAGAGCCGACCGAGTCGACCGAAACGGCCGGCGCGGTGACCTTGAGCGGGGAATGGCCGCTGACCGGTGAGACTCTCGAAGGCGACCTCCCCGACCATCCGGTCTACGTCGTCAAGATCGACAACACGTCGAGCTCCTCCCCCCAGGTCGGGCTTGATTCTGCCGACCTCATCGTCGAGGAGCTGGTCGAGGGCGGTTCGACGCGCCTTGCGGTGTTCTACTACTCGGGCCTGCCCGACGAGGCCGGCCCGGTCCGCTCGGCTCGCGCGTCCGACATCGGCATCGTCAAGCCGGTCTCGGCCACGGTCGTCGCGTCCGGTGGCGCCCCCAAGACCGTCAACCGGCTCGAGAGGGCCGACATCGCGACGCTGACCGAAGGCGCCCCCGGCTACTTCCGCGACGACGGCCGTGCTGCGCCGTACAACCTTTTCGTGCGGCTGTCCGAGACCGCCGACGAGCCAGGCAGCGACGATAAGCCGCCTTTACAGCCCTACTTCTCGTTCGGAGACGAGGGGGACTTCGCCGGCGACATCCAAGCTCAAACGATCGAGGCGACCTTCTCCGGTGGCCACACCACCGCGTGGCAGTACGCCGACGGCGGCTGGACCCGCCCCGACTCGTCCGCTGAGAACGGCGATGACTTCGTCGCCGACAATGTCTTGCTGGTACGCGTGAAGGTAGGCGACGCCGGATATCTCGACCCCGCCGGAAACCCCGTGCCGGAGACGGAGTTCTACGGCAAAGGTGAGGCCGTCTTGGTGCACGGTGACAAGGCCATCAAGTGCCGGTGGCGCAAGCCGGGCCTGGCGGGCGCCATCAGACTGATCGGCAAGGACGGCTCCGAGGTGCAGGTGCCGAGAGGTCGTACCTGGATCGAGCTGATCCCGGCCAAGGATGGCGAGATCACGGTGTCACCGTAATCCGTCGGAGTCGTCGCCGTGTCCGAGTGGCGCCGACGTGGCCGACTCTTGCCATGATGGGGGCATGGCTGCCGCTCCGTCCGTGTCGTACTCGATCACCGTCCGCCTCGTCGTGCCCGCCGGCGGTACGGCGGTCAGTGAGCTGACCAGCACCGTCGAACGGGCGGGGGGCATCGTGACCGCCCTCGACGTGACCGCGTCCGGTCACGACCGGCTTCGAATCGACGTGACCTGTGCGGCTCGCGACACCGACCACGCCGACGAGATCGTCGAGGAACTTCGCGGCGTCGAGGGCGTCGACGTGCACAAGGTCTCCGACCGCACCTTCTTGATGCACCTCGGCGGCACCATCGAGATGGCGTCGAAGCACCCGATCCGCAATCGCGACGAGCTCTCGATGGTCTACACCCCCGGCGTGGCCAGGGTGTGTATGGCGATCGCGCGCAACCCCGAGGACGCTCGCCGCCTCACGGTCAAGCGCAACTCTGTCGCGGTCGTCACCGACGGCTCCGCCGTGCTGGGGCTGGGGAATCTCGGTCCTGCCGCGGCCCTTCCCGTGATGGAGGGCAAGGCGGCGCTGTTCAAGCGCTTCGCGGGCATCGACGCCTGGCCGCTGTGCCTCGACACCCAAGATGTCGACGAGATCGTCCGGACCGTGGAGGTGATAGCGCCGGTGTTCGCGGGTATCAACCTGGAGGACATCTCCGCGCCGCGCTGTTTCGAGATCGAGAGACGGCTGCGCGACAAGCTCGACATCCCCGTGTTCCACGACGACCAGCACGGCACCGCCATCGTCGTACTCGCCGCGTTGACGAACGCGCTGCGGGTGGTCGGGAAGGACCTAGCGGACGTGCAGATCGTGATGTCGGGTGCTGGGGCCGCGGGCTCGGCCATCGTCCGGCTACTGACTGAGGCGGGCGCGCGTCGGCTGATGGTCGCTGACCGGAAGGGCGTGGTCAGCACCGAGCGCGCCGGGATGACCCCGTCGCTGCAGTGGATAGCCGACCACACGAACGCCGACCGTTTCGACGGGTCGTTGAAGGAGGCCGTCCGCGGGGCGGACGTGTTCATCGGCGTCTCCGCACCCGACCTGCTCGACGGCGACGACGTCGAGGCGATGGCCGGGAAGTCGATCGTGTTCGCACTGGCCAACCCCGACCCGGAGGTCGACCCGGCGGCGGCTCGTCGCCACGCCACCGTGGTTGCCACCGGCCGCTCGGACTACCCCAACCAGATCAACAACGTGCTCGCTTTCCCGGGTGTCTTCCGGGGTCTGCTCGACGCCTCCGCCCACACGATCGAGGACTCGCTGCTGGTCGCGGCCGCCCAGGCCATCGCGTCGTCGGTCTCCGACGACGAGCTCAACGCCAACTACGTGATCCCGAGCGTCTTCCACGAGGAGGTGCACAAAGCGGTCGCCGACGCGGTCAAGAGCGCCGCGGGCGCTGCGCGGTCGAGCGCTCGGGCCCCCGACGCCGAGGCATAGGGTGGAGCGGTGCTCTCGCATGCTGGCCGGCTCCTCCTCGCGACGCCGCGGCTGATCGACCCCAACTTCGCCCGCGGCGTGATCTTGGTGCTCGACCACGACTCGGCCGGCGCCCTCGGTGTGGTGATCAACCGACCCACCCACCTCCCGCTCCGAGCGGTACTTCCTGGCTGGGGCGAGTCGGTGGCCGAGCCGCAGCTGCTGTTCTCCGGCGGCCCGGTCGCTCCCGACTCGGCGCTGGCGGTGGGGCTCTCGGCGGGCGGCGGCCCCGACGCCGGCTTCCAACGGATCGGTGGCGACTACGGCCTCGTCGACCTCGACACCGAGCCCGAGGCGCTGCTGCCGAGCCTGGTGGGGGTTCGCGTGTTCGCCGGCTACGCGGGCTGGGGTGGCGGCCAGCTCGAGTCTGAGATCGAGGAGGGTTCATGGTACGTCGTCGGCGCCGTGCCCACCGATCTCTTGCATCCGGATCCGGAGGGACTGTGGCGCACGATCTTGCGCCGGCAGCCGGGTGAGCTGGCCTACGTCGCCAACTTCCCCGACGACCCCGGCATGAACTGACGGTCCGGTTTCGCCGCTGGGCGGATCGCCGAGCGCGGCGTGGATCCTTGACTCGACTGCTTGCATGCGAGTTAAGTACCGCTTGTGGGGTTGTGCGCCGAAGCCCCGCCGGACGCCGACGGTCAGCCTGCCGGTGAACGGACGAGCGGCGCGCTTGGGAGGAGCAATGGCCGAGACGCGCTCGCACCCGTTCCGGGGTTTCCTCGACATGATGAGTGAGATGGACCGGATGCGAAGCCTCGGGAGGACCGGCATCGAGTCCGGCCAGCAGGCCGGCGGACGGACACAGGCTGCCGCGTGGGTCCCGACCATCGACGTGGTCGCACGAGGTCGTGACCTGGTGATCTCCGCCGAGATCGCCGGTGTCCCCCCCAAGGACATCGATGTCAACGTGTCCAACGGAGTGCTCACCATCTCAGGCGAGCGTCCGGGTGAGTTGGACGCCGAAACCGTGACGCCCTACGTGCGGGAGCGCTACTACGGACACTTCCGACGCAGCATGACCCTGCCCGATGGTGTCGACGAGCGAAAGATCAGCGCCAGCTTCGACAACGGCGTCGTAAAGATCACCGTTCCCGATGCGGCCGATACCGCCGCGGCCCCCACGCCGCACCACATCCCGATCGCCGAGGGGTGAGCGCGAGTGACCATCAACCAACGCAAGGAAGACTCCTCCGTGGAGGAGCGCGAGGACAAGGGGAGGCTCGCGCAGTTCGGGGCCGTCTTCTACATCACCGTCGGTATCTCTGTGGCTTTCGTGTTGGCCGGCGTGCTCTTCACCAAGTCGTTCGGCAGCGCGCTCACGACGATCGTCGAGTGGATCATCATCGACCTCGGATGGTTCTACCTGCTCGTCACCACGTTCTTCCTTGTCTTCGTGCTGTTCTTGGCCTTCAGCAAGTACGGCAAGCTACGGCTAGGCGGACCGGACGAGAAGCCTGAGTTTGGCAGGTTCGCCTGGTTCGCCATGCTGTTTCAGGCCGGGATGGGGATCGGGCTGCTGTTCTGGGGCGTGGCCCAGCCGCTGCTGCACTACCGCGCTCCTCCCTTCCAGCTCGAGGAGCCGGGCACTCCCGACGCCGCCGCCCTCGGGATGCAGTTCTCCTTCTTCCACTGGACCCTGCACCCGTGGGCGATCTATGCGGTCGTGGGACTCGCCGTGGCGTACTTCAGCTTCGTCCGGGGAACGGCCAGCCTGCGCATCAGCTCGGTCTTCCGGCCGTTGATCGGCGACCGTGTCGACGGCCCGATCGGGAAGGCGATCGACGTCATCTCCATTATCGCGACGCTGTTCGGGGTCGCGGTCTCCCTTGGCCTCGGAACGCTGCAGATCAACGCGGGGCTCGGCGAGGTGTTCGGCCTCCCGGTCGGGATTCCGCTTCAGATGATCATCATCGCGGTCACCGCCGTGGGCTACATGCTCTCTGCCTCGACGCCGATCGAGAAGGGCGTCAACTTCTTGAGCCAAGCGAGCATCGTGCTCGCCGTCGTGCTGCTCGCCTTCATCGTCGTCGTCGGGCCGACGGTCCTGCAGCTCAACGCCTTCACGCAGGGGATTGGTGACTACGTCACCGGCTTGGTCCCGATGAGCATGGAGATGAGCGCCTTCGCCCCGTCTCAGTGGCTCGGTGACTGGACCATCTTCTTCTGGGCGACGTGGATCGCCTGGGCGCCGTACGTCGGAGCGTTCATCGCCCGGATCTCGCGCGGGCGGACTGTCCGCGAGTTCCTGCTCGGGGTGCTCGTCGCACCCAGCCTGTTTGGCATGGTGTGGTTCGCGGTGTTCGGAGCGACCGCTATCGACCTCGACGAGAGCACCGGCGGCAAGATCAGCACAGCCGCAGAGAACGACGAGGCTTTGTCGCTCTTCACATTCCTCGGCGAGTACCCGCTCTTCCTGGCCACCGGGATCTTGGCCCTGTTCCTCATCTGGATCTTCTTCGTCGCGGGCGCGGACGCCGGGACGATCGTGTTGGGCAGCATGTCCTCAGGTGTCCTCGAGCCGAACCGGGCGATCAAGCTCACGTGGGGCGTCATCATGGGGGCGCTAGCGGCGATCCTGCTGGTCGCCGGAGGGCTCACCGCCCTGCAGAACGGGGCGATACTGGCAGCCACTCCGTTCGCGGTCATCATGGTGTTCATGTCCTGGTCCCTGTACCGGGCGCTGTCGGAGGACTACGACGAGATTCAGCGGAGTACCACCCAAGGCCTTCCAGTCGTTACCGGCGGCCGGCCAGCCGACGGGTCGACACCGCGAGAGGACCCCTCCAGTTGAGGCGCTTGCGGGAATCGAAGCTGGCCACGGTTGCTGTGCTGGCAGTCGTCGTCGCTGCCTGCGGCGGCGAGGGCGCCGGGCAGGGGGGAAGCATCGGCGCGAGCTACGACCTCGGGGACAAAGGGCTCAGCGAACGTGGTGGCGGGGTCACCACGCGCCTGATCGTCGGTTCCAAGGACTTCGCCGAGCAGGAGATCCTCGGGCAGATCACGCTGCTGGCCCTGGAGGCGGCAGGCTCGGAGGTCGTCGACAGCACCGGTGTAGGCAGCACCGAGGCCGTGCGGGAGGCCCTGACCGCCGAGGAGATCGACATGTACTGGGAGTACACCGGCACCGGGGCTCTCATCCACCTGGCCCAGGGCGAACCACCGGACGACCCGCAGGCGTTGTACCGGGAGGTCGCTCGGCTCGACCTGCAGCGCAACGACATCGAGTGGCTGCAGCCGGCCCCCGCCGACAACACCTATGTGATCGCCGCGGCGTCGGCGGTCTACCAGCGTGGCAACAACGCGTACGACGAGGAGCTGGCTGCTGTGACCCGACTCTCAGACCTCGGTCGCCTCATCGAGGAGAGCCCCGACAAGGCGACCGTGTGCGTCGGACCCGAGTTCAACGAGCGGGCAGACGGCCTCCCCGGTCTCGAGGAGCATTATGGCTTCGGGTTCCCGCAGGCGAACGTCTTCGTGCTGCCGGACTCCACCGTCTACGGCGCGGTCGACGAGGGGCAGAAGTGCAACTTCGGGTCGGTGTTCGCGACCAGCGGCTACGTTCCGGAGCTGAATCTCCGCCTCCTGGAAGATGACGAGGGCTTCTTCCCCGCGTACAACCCGTCGCTCACGATGCGCGCGGAGACACTCGAAAGCTATCCGGAGCTGAAGCCGCTCTTCGAGGACATCGCCGAGCGGCTCGACACCGAGACCCTCCGCCGGCTCAGCGCGGAGGTCCTCGTCGACCAGAGGCCCGCCGACGCTGTCGCCCAGGAGTGGATGGAGGAGCAGGGGCTGATCTAGGCTGGGAGCGTGAGCACCCAGTTGAGCCCAGGCGCCGAGACGGTCGAGGACCGGCGGACCCAAGAGTCCCTGGATGAGGGCGACCACGACCGGTTCAGTCACTATGCCCGCAAGGACAAGCTGACCGAGGCGATGGTGATGGGGACGCCCCTCGTCGCCTTGTGCGGGAAGGTCTGGGTGCCAAGTCGCGACCCCAAGAAGTATCCGGTCTGCCCGGCCTGCAAGGAGATCTGGGAGTCGCTGTCCGACGATGAGGACGACTCGCGCGGCTGACCGACCTGGGGGATGAGACACTTGGGTGTGCCGTCGTTGGCACGCTTCGAAACTCCATTTAGGGGGTCTACCATGCGAGCCGTGGCCCTCGCAGCGATTGGCGCACTGTGTTTTGCGGCACCCGCCGGGCCAACACCGGCGAGCGGGCAGCCCGACGCCAGCTGGGCTCGGGAGGCGGTCCCCGGCGAGCGTGCCGTCCCGGCTGAGTGTGTCGAGCCGTGGGCCTCCGCGACCTCAGCCGACGTCCAGGGTGTCCTGGAAACCTTGCGGGACCGACGAGTCGTCGTACCCGTGCATGCGCACGTGCTGCGGTCGGCATCGGGCGGGGGAGTCCCACGGTCGCGGGTCGAGCGGCAGATCCGGGTGCTCAACGACGCCTATGCGGGCGGTCAGAGCGCACGCAGCGCCAGGTCACCGTTCCACTTCCGGCTGGTCGACGTCGATGTCACGGTCAACCGGTCCTGGCGCCGGATGGACCCGGGCTCGCGGGCGGAGCGGCAGGCGAAACGAGCCCTCCATCGCGGCGACGCCGGCGACCTCAACCTCTACATCGGGGGCAACCGGGCGAGACTGCTGGGCTGGGCCACGCGGCCGACCGAGTACGGCAACGCGCCGTCGATGGACGGGGTCGTCATCGCTCGGCACACCATGCCGGGCGGTCGGGGTGGCCACTACAGCGCCGGCGATGTGGCGGTACACGAGACCGGGCACTGGCTCGGGCTCTTCCACACCTTCGCCGGCAAGTGCGGCAGACGCGGCGATCTCGTAGCGGACACGCCCAGGGAGTCGCGCGCCAGCTACACCTGTCCCCGCGGCCGTAACACCTGCCCCTGGCCGGGCCGGGACCCGATTCACAACTTCTTGGACTACTCCTACGACCGGTGCATGAACCAGTTCACCCGCGGCCAGGTGGTCCGGATGATGCGGTCCTGGCATGCGTTTCGGGGTTAGGGCACGGCGATGTGGCAGCGCGGGGAAGTTGATTGACGACAATGGTCAGGCGGGCGACCGGCCCGTTCGCTGCTGAGTACCGCCTCCTCTCCGCCGGCATCTTCGCGCTGATCGTCGGGATCGCCTTCGAGTTCATGGCGGTGGCAACGGCGCTGCCGGTCGCCGCTCGCGAGCTGAACGGGCTGGGGCTGTACCCGTGGGCGCTCACCGGCTTCCTCGGGGCTGCGATGTTCGCCAACGGCGTGGCCGGGGAGCTGTGTGACCGGATAGGTCCAAGGCTGCCGCTGATCGCTGGCGCTGCGTCGTTCGCCGTCGGGCTGCTGGTGTCCGGGCTCAGCACGTCGATGGAGATGTTGATCGGTGGCAGGGTGGTCCAAGGGCTCGGCGCCGGCTTCGTCATCGTGGCGGTGTACGTCGTCATCGGCGGGTGCTACCCAGATACGCACCGGCCGCGAGTGATGTCGCTGCTCGCAACGGCCTGGGTGGTGCCGTCCGTGATCGGGCCGTTCATCGCCGGCGGGTTGACCGAGTTCGTCTCCTGGCGCTGGGCGTTCTTGTCGCTGATACCGCTCCTCCCGCTGCCGCTGATCGCCGTACTGCCGCGCGTCAAAGCGGCAGCCGGCTCCCACGTGCGGCGGTCCGGGCGGATGCAGCTGGCCGCGGCCATGGCGGTCGGCGCGGCGTTGCTCCAATGGGCGGGCCTGGAGGCGGAGGGTGCGCGCTGGCTGACGGCTGCGGCCGCGGCGCTGATCGGGGTCGCCTTGGTCGTGACGGCCGTGCGTCGGCTGTTTCCAGCCGGCACCTTGCGCTTGCGGCGCGGACTGCCCTCGGTGATCGCCTTCCGCGGTGTCATCGCCGGCGGGTTCTTCAGCTGTGAGGCCTACGTCCCGCTGATGCTCGTCGAGCACCGTGGGGCCACGCCGACGATGGCCGGGTTGGCGGTGGCTGCCACCGCACTGGGCTGGTCGACCGGCTCTTGGTGGCAGGGCAGGCCAGGGCTCAAGACGCGACGTACTGGCCTGGTCCGGCTCGGCGCCGCGGTCACCACCGTCGGGGTGGTCGTCACCGGGTCGTCGGTCGTCGTGACCGATGCGGTGATCGTGCCGGGGTGGCTGGCCGGGGTGGGCCTGCTGGTCGCCGGGGTCGGCATGGGCTTGTCGATGTCGAGCAACGCGGTGCTGCTCTTTGAGTTCTCGCCGGAGGAGGATCGCGGGGCGAACTCCGCGGCCATCCAGATGAGCGACTCCCTCGGGGCGCTGGTGGTGATCGGCGGGTCTGGCGTCGTCTATGCCATCTGGCGCGAGACGTTGCCGGGAACCACGCTGTTCGGACTGGTGTTCGGGGTGTCGTTCCTCGTCATGCTCGCGGCGACCTTCGTCGCCTTCCGAGTCCGCCCTACCGGGGTTCGTCCGACCGAACGACGGGGTTCCTCGCCGAGAGCAGCCGGACGAATCGACTGACGCTTATGGCCGTTTCTAGCCGGTCAGGCGCCTCTGGAGCGCCCGGGTGTCGGCATCGGTCCAGCCATGCCCGGCCAGCCAGCCGGCGGTCCCCTGGTGGGTGTCCACGAGATCGAAGACGTCGGTGATGGCCCTCGTGCGGGGCAGATGAGAGTCACGGCCGCGGCCGCGAAGGTTGGACGCGTAGGTAGGGCTGGCGGACAGCCGAGCCAAGATCGCGTCGATGCGTTCGCCGGTCAACAGGTAGTCCTCGACGATCGGCCCTCGATGCACACCCACGAGGTCGAGCGCCAACGCGACGACAACCCCCGTGCGATCCTTGCCGGCGGCGCAGTGCACCACGGTTGCGCCCGTCGCCCGCGCGACCACGCGCAGCGCCGAGACGACCGAGTCGGGCCGGTCCTCGAGGTAGCTCACGTAAATGGTGCTCGCCTCCTCCTGTCCGGCCGGCACCTCATCGGGCGCCTGTTGCCACGGCAGCAGGAAGTCGCCCTCCCGCTCTCGCACCTCGTCGCCGTCGCCAGGGAGCAGCGATAAGTGGTGCACGGTGACTCCGTGCTCGTCGTCCAACGGAGCCGGCCCCTCGAGCTTGCGCTCGGTGTCGGTCCGCAGATCGACGACGTCGCTGAGGCCCATCTCCCCGCCCAGCAGACGCACGTCGTACGGCGACAGTCCCTGCAGGTTGTCTGAGCGCAGCAGCCGATGAGTGGCGGTCGCGCCGCCGTCACGAAGCGGAAGGCCGCCGAGGTCGCGGGCGTTGACCGCGCCCTCGAGCCGCAGCCAACGAGCAGAGTGGTCGATCGCGTCAGTCGTGCCCCCGGAGGCTCCCATGCCCGAGAGGTTACGTGCCCGAGTCGGCTGCGGCCTCGGCGACCAAGGGCAGCACCCGATGCTCGATCTGGCTGGCCAGGGTGATCATTGTTGCCGAGCGCTCGATGCCGGGGTAGGAGACGACCTTGTCGAGCACCCGTTGCAGGTCGGCGTTGGACCGGGCCACCACGCGGCACCACAGATCCCCGGGGCCGGTCACGGTGTGCGCCTCGATCACCTCCGGGATCAGCGCGAGGTGCTGGCCGACCGGGTCGTGGCCGCCGCCTTGCCTGATCTCCAACGTGACAAAGGCCGTCACCGGGTAGCCGAGCGCCTCCGGGTCGAGCTCGGGCCCCCATCGGCGTACGACGCCGGACCGATCGAGCCGGTCGAGCCTGGCCTGGACGGTGCCGCGGGCGACGCCGAGCCGCCGCGAGGCTTCGAGCACCCCGACCCGAGGCTCTGCGGCGAACAGCTGCAAGACCCGGGCGTCTAGGCTGTCGACTCCCATGGCACGGCCCATCCTTGCTGGTCGGGTGTTCAGGCTGCGCGGTCACCCCGACCGAGGTGTGGTCGGTGCCTGAACAATGTGCACAGTATCACCACCGACTCTTGCACAGTCTGCACGCCCCCAGCACGATGGCTCCCATGAGCGAAACCCTGACTCCCGAAGAGCTCCGAGCCGACCTCAGCCTCGAGCAGCTCAAACAGCTCGTCGGCCTCGTCGACTACGACTCGTCCGCCGACCCCTTCCCGGTCACCGCCCTGGACGCGGTCGTCTTCGTGGTGGGCAACGCGACCCAGACCGCGCAGTTCTACCAGCTGGCGCTCGGCATGGACCTGGTCGCGTATGCCGGCCCGGAGACCGGCGTCCGTGACCACAAGGCCTTCGTAGTGAAGTCCGGGTCTGCGCGGTTCGTGTTCAAGGGCGGCGTCATCCCCGACAGCGGGCTGCTCGACCACCACCGCCGCCACGGCGACGGGGTCGTCGACCTGTCCCTGGAGGTGCCGGACGTCGACAAGTGCATCGAGCACGCGCGCAGGATGGGCGCCACCGTGCTCGATGAGCCACACGACGTGTCGGACGACAAGGGCACGGCGCGGGTGGCGGCCATAGCGACGTACGGCGAGACCCGCCACACGCTGATCGACCGGTCCCACTACACCGGCGCCTATCTGCCCGGGTACGTCGCCCGCGAAACCAAGGTGTCGCGGCCGCCGGGTCACCCCAAGCGACTCTTCCAGGCGGTCGACCACTGCGTCGGCAACGTCGAGCTGGGCAAGATGGACGAGTGGGTCTCCTTCTACAACAGGGTGCTCGGCTTCGTGAACATGGCGGAGTTCATCGGTGACGACATCGCCACCGACTACTCGGCACTCATGTCCAAGGTCGTCTCCAGCGGCAACCACCGGGTGAAGTTCCCCCTTAACGAGCCCGCGGTCGCGGCGAGGAAGTCGCAGATCGACGAGTACCTCGAGTTCTACGGCGGCGCTGGTTGCCAGCACATCGCGCTCGCCACCGGCGACCTGCTGGCGACCGTCGACCAGCTGCGTGTCAACGGCGTGGAGTTCCTCGACACCCCCGACTCCTACTACGACGACCCCGAGCTGCGGGAGCGGATCGGCAAGGTCCGGGTGCCGATCGAGGAGCTGAAGTCGCGCCAGATTCTCGTCGACCGAGACGAGGACGGCTACCTGATGCAGATCTTCACAAAGCCGCTGGGAGATCGGCCGACCGTCTTCTACGAGTTCATCGAGCGGCATGGCTCGTTGGGCTTCGGCAAGGGCAACTTCAAGGCCCTCTTCGAAGCCATCGAGCGCGAACAAGAGGCGCGCGGCAACCTGTAGGGCCGATGGAGAAAAAGTTTGCCGACATGTGCAACCAATCGACCCCCTCCGGACGTCTATACCTATGACGAGGGAAGCGAGACACGGCGGGTTCTGGTCGACCAGGGCCCGCTGTCCGCTGGGTGGCGACCGAGATTCTTGCTTTCTTCGACATAGGCTGAGACGTCTAACCCGGCCGACGCGACGGTTGACCGGTCGATCTCCCGGGAGTACGTGATGGGTCGAGTGCGAGGAGTTCTTGTCGTCGGGCTGGTTGGCGTCCTCGCCGTCCCCGCCGCAGGTGCTGCCGGACCGATGCCCGCGGCGGAGGGATGGCCGGCCAGCGTGGAGCGCTCCCCGGCCGTCTCGACCACCGCTGTCGGCGCGGTCTCGTCCTCGGCGGCATCGGCGGCTGTCGGGATCGGCGACCCCTACTTCCCGCACGACGGGAATCCTGGCTACCAGGTGAGGCACTACGACATCGACGTGCGTTACCGACCGGCCACCCGGCTACTCGCGGGTACGACGACGATCCGGCTCGTCCCGAAGCGGCGACTCTCCTCGTTCAGTCTCGATCTGCTGCTCCACGCCCGCCGGGTCGCGATCAACGGGACACGCGTGCGCTTCTCCCAGACCCAGCATGAACTGACCGTGCGGCCCCGCCGCCCGCTCGCCGCCGCGAAGGCGGTCGACGTACAGGTGACCTACCGAGGCAGGCCCGTCGGGTTGAGGTACAACGGCGAGGCGCCGCTGAAAAAGACACGGACGGGCGCGATAGCGCTGGGCGAGCCGCACGTGGCCGCGTGGTGGTACCCGAGCAACGACCACCCCAGCGACAAGGCGCGGTTCGACATCACGCTGCGGGTGCCGAGAGGGTTCGAGGCGATCAGCAACGGCGGGCTCCTGGGTCACCGAGACAGGGGTGAGACGTCCGTGTGGCGGTGGTCGGTCGGCAAGCCGATGACGACGTACCT
>JACCUS010000129.1 GCA_013811715.1 Nocardioidaceae bacterium | reverse complement strand
CGTGCGCGCGCAGCCGCCATCAACGTCGTGCCTACCTCGACGGGGGCGGCGAAGGCGATCGGGCTGGTGCTCCCCGAGCTGAAGGGCAAGCTCGACGGCTTCGCCTTCCGGATCCCGGTTCCCACCGGTTCGGCGACCGACCTCACCGTCGAGGTCGGCCGCGAGACCACTGTCGAGGAGGTCAACTCGGTTTTCAAGGCGGCCGCCGCCGAGGGCCCGCTCAAGGGATACCTGACGTATACCGAGGACCCGATCGTGTCCTCGGACATCGTCACCGACCCCAGCTCGTGCATCCTGGACGCCGGGCTCACCAAGGTGATCGGCAACCAGGTCAAGCTGGTCGGATGGTACGACAACGAGTGGGGCTACTCCAACCGCCTCGCTGATCTCGCGGCGTACGTCGGCGCTTCGCTGTAAGCGTGGAGAGTGTGGTGCAGACGGTCGACCGGCTGGCCGACGGGCTCGACGGCTTCGAAGGCAGACGGGTCCTTGTCCGCTCCGATCTCAATGTGCCGCTGGACCGCTCGGTCGTCACCGACGACGGTCGCATCCGCGCCAGCGTTCCGACGATCGCGGACCTGCGGTCCCGCGGCGCGAAGGTCATAGTGCTGGCCCACCTCGGGCGTCCGAACGGGCAGCCCGACTCGGCGTACTCACTTGCCCCCGTGGCCGCCCGGCTCGGCGCGCTCCTCGACACGAGGGTGACCCATGCCCCCGACACGGTGGGCGACTCAGCCCGGTCCGTGGTCGAGGCGATGAAGAACAGCGACGTCGTGCTGCTGGAGAACGTCCGCTTCAACCGCGGCGAGACGAGCAAGGACGACGAAGAACGGGCCGTCTTCGCCGACCAGCTGGCCGAGCTCGGTGACGCCTTCGTGAGTGACGGCTTCGGCGTCGTACACCGCAAGCAGGCGAGCGTGTACGACGTGGCACAGCGCCTTCCCCATGCCGCCGGTGGACTCGTGCTCACCGAGATCGCGGTGCTCCGGCGCCTCACCGAGAACCCCAGCCACCCCTATGTCGTGGTGCTCGGGGGATCCAAGGTGTCTGACAAGCTGGGGGTGATCGCGAGCCTGCTCGGCAGGGCCGACAGGCTGCTGATCGGGGGCGGCATGGTCTTCACGTTCCTCGCCGCGCTCGGCCACGAGGTCGGCAAGAGCCTGCTCGAGGACGACCAGATGGACACGGTCCGCGGCTACCTCGACCAGGCCCGGGCGGCCGGTGTGGGGATCGTGCTGCCGACCGACATCGTGGTGGCGCCGGAGTTCGACGCCGAGTCGTCGGCGACCGTCGTGGCTGCCGATGCGATGCCTGCGGACCAGATCGGCCTCGACATCGGACCGGACTCCGCGGCCGCCTTCGCGGCGGCACTCGGCGACGCCGCCACCGTCTTCTGGAACGGGCCGATGGGTGTCTTCGAGAAGGACGCGTTCGCGAACGGCACACGTGCCGTCGCAGAAGCCCTCACACAGACTAACGGGCTCACCGTCGTCGGCGGCGGAGACTCGGCCGCGGCGGTCCGACAGTTAGGTTTCACCGACGGCCAGTTCGGTCACATCTCCACCGGTGGCGGCGCCAGCCTCGAATTTCTCGAGGGCAAGTCTCTTCCCGGCATCGACGTACTCGAGGACTGAGGCGAGGAGGGCCCGACCCGCATGCCAACGCACAACCGTGTCCCGCTGATGGCCGGGAACTGGAAGATGAACCTCAACCACCACGAGGCGGTGGTCCTGGTGCAGAAGCTCGCCTGGACGCTCTCGGACAAGAAGCACGACTACGGAAGGGCCGAGGTCGTCGTACTGCCGCCGTTCACCGACCTGCGAAGTGTGCAGACCCTCGTCGACGGAGACCGGCTCGGGCTCAAATACGGCGCCCAGGACATCTCGGTGCACGACGACGGCGCCCACACCGGTGAGATCAGCTCGGCCATGCTGGCCAAGCTCGGATGCTCGTACGTCGTCGTGGGCCATTCGGAGCGCCGGCAGCACCACCGCGAGGACGATGCCCTCGTCAACGCCAAGGCGCACAAGGCCATAGCAGCGGGGATGACGCCGATCGTTTGCGTCGGCGAGGGACTGGGAGTCCGGCAGGCGGGTGACCACATCGCTCACACCCTGACGCAGCTCGACGGGTCGCTGGCCGAGTTCGACGCCGAACAGGTGGCCTCTCTGGTCGTCGCCTACGAACCGGTCTGGGCGATCGGGACCGGAGAGGTCGCGACTCCGGACGACGCCCAGGAGGTCTGCGCGGCGATCCGTGGCCGACTGGGAGAGTGGTACGGCGCGGATGCGGGCGACAGGGCCCGCATCCTGTACGGTGGCTCGGTCAAGGCGGCGAACGTCGCCGGCATCATGGCGCAGCCCGACGTGGACGGCTGTCTCGTCGGCGGCGCGAGCCTTGAGGCTGACGAATTCGGCGGCATCTGCCGGTTCTACTCGATGCCCGTTATCTGACGGCCGACCAACAGGTAGGATTCTTTCTCGTGACTACGGCTTTCTCCATCCTGCTGGTCTTGACCAGTGCGGTGCTCATCGTGATGATCCTGCTGCACAAGGGTCGCGGCGGTGGTCTGTCCGACATGTTCGGCGGTGGCGTCTCCAGCGGACTCGGCGGCTCCTCCGTGGCTGAGAAGAACCTCGACCGCATCACCGTCGGCGTCGCCGTGATCTGGTCCGCGTGCATCATCGCGCTTGGCCTGTTGCTGAAGAGCGGCTGAGCCCCGCAACGTACACTCGGGGGCCGAAGCGTCCACACATCGAGGAGATCTGCAGTGGCTGGTGGCAATGCCATCCGGGGAAGCCGGGTCGGCGCCGGACCGATGGGAGAGGCAGAGCGCGGCGACGCCGCGCCTCGCCAGCGGATCGTGTACTTCTGCGCCCACGGCCACGAGACCGCCCCGATGTTCGCTGTCGACGCCCAGATCCCGGTCACCTGGGACTGCCCGAGTTGCGGCCTGCCGGCCAACCGGGACTCCGCAAACCCGCCCCCGCCACCACGGATCGAGCCTTACAAGACCCACCTGGCCTACGTGAAGGAACGCCGCTCCGACGCCGAGGCGAAGGAGATCCCCGACGAGGCGCTGCAGACCCTCCGGGCCAAGCGCAAGTCCGGCGAGATCATCTTCTAAACCCCGCCGAGCCGCCAGGTGCCGCCCTGTTTCGCCGGTGTGTCGTCCGCCAACTGACGTCTCGGCGCCGGTAACGACGGGGGTGGCCGCGACCCGGTTCCTCAGTTGGTGGGGCACAGCCGCCTCATCTCGGTCAGCACCAGGTGCGCCGCCGTGGCGTTGGCGCCGTACACGTGTCTGCGTCTGAGGACCACCACTGTCCAGCCCATGCGACGAAGGCGAGCCCTGCGCTGCTCGTCTCGTGCTTGCTGTTCGGCTGAGGTGTGGAACTCCTCGCCGTCGTACTCGATCGCCAACATGATGCCTGGGTAGGCAAGATCCAGCCGATAGATGACGATGCCGGCGGCGTTGCAGACCTTCCACTGCAGCTCCGGCGCGGGCAGGCCGGCGTCGATCAGTCGCAGCCGCGTTAGCGACTCGGCTGGCGACTCGGACCGCCCGTCGACGAGCGGCACGAGCCTGCGAAGCTGCCTGACCCAGCGCGCACCCTTGAACCGCGGCAGCTCGCGGGCAAGATCCTCCCTCGTGAAGCCTCCTGCGCGCATCATGGCATCCATCGCGCCGATCGCCTCACCGCGCTTGAGCAGTCGGCCGAGATCGAGTGCGGTGCGAAGTGGGTTGGTGGTGAGGATGCCGTTCACCTCGGTGATGTCGCGGTCAAGATCCAGCGACCGGGTCCCCCCGGCACACCCTGCTCGCCGGATCCGGCTACCTCCGTTCGTGCGGAACACTTCGATGGGTGGCACGGTGAGCCTGCCGTCCGGGCCGAGGATGTCTGCCCCGTGCAACCACGCTGCGGTGCGATCGCAGACGACGGCGTCCCTCGGGAGGACCTTCGCCAGCGCTTCGGAGCGCAGCGAGAGGTTGTCGCCGGTCGCCGAGTCGACGTACACGCCGCGAAGGACGCGTCGGACCTCACCCTCCCGAACCATCCGTCGGAGGACCCTGGGCGTGATGCCCGCGTCGACTGCCTCGAGGTGGGTGAACGGGCGACCGAGGAGGACCATGTGCTCGGCAGGGAGCAGCCCAGTGACGGGATCGAGAGAGGAGAACGGTGCTGCCATCCGAACAGCGTGCCGCCCTTGCCGATACTGGCGGGGACGTTGTCCACAAGCCGCTCGACCAGCACCGCCGAGACGTCGATTGCCGGCCGACACACCGACAGATTGGGGCGTTAACTGGCGTGTCGGGTTAGGGGGAGGAGAGGCGGGTGAGGGCGGTTGGGATCTGCGCGGCGGCGTCGCTGTCGAGCAGCCACAGCGTCCGCTGCAGACCGCGCGGTCCGGCGGCCGGTACCTGCACCGCGCCGGCGTCGGACAGCCCCAGCCGCACTGCCCCCGCCTTGTCACCGCCGGAAGCCACGAACCACACCTCCCGGGAGCGCTGCAGCGTGCCCATCGTCATCGTGACGCGGGTGGGCGGCGGCTTGGGCGAACCTCGTACGGCGGTAACTGCCCGCTCGTCGTACAGCGCCGGCCTCTCCGGGAACAGCGACGCCACATGCCCGTCCGGCCCGACACCCAGCATCAGCACGTCGAACGTCGGGACGTCGCCGTGGTCCTCCGGCGTGGCCGCAGCCGCGAGCTCGGCCGCATACGACTCGGCCGCGCGATCAGGGTCGTCCGTCGCTGTATCAGTGTCGGGCATCGGATGGACCCGGCCGGGGTCGACTCGTAGGTGCTCGAGCAACGCCGCCCAGGCCTGCGTCTCGTTGCGGTCCGGGTGACCGGCGGACAGGAATCGCTCGTCGCCCCACCAAAACTCCACCCCCGCCCAGTCGACCGCGTCGCGCGCGGGCGAGGCGGCCACGGCGCGATGGACCGCATCGGCGATGCTGCCGCCGGTCAGCACCCAACGAGCTACCCGTCCCGACGACTGGACATCGACGAGCCGGGTGATCAGCCGGGCGCAGATGGACTCGGCCAGCACTCGGGGGTTTCGGTGCACGACCACGGAGGCACCGGCCATCAGCCCTTGCTCGCCTTCTTGGCGGCGCCCTTCTTGGCGGTGCCCTTCTTCGCGGCACCCTTCTTGGCGGCACGCCGCTTCGCCACCGACGTGTTTGCGGGCTTCTTCGTTGAACGTCTAGTGGCCACGGCCTTCTTGGGCTTGGCGGCCGACGAGGCTCGGTCGGCCAGCCTGCAGAGCTCCTTGACCGTGTCGTCGTAGACGTCGTCCGGGTCGAGGCGGCGCAGCTCCTCGGCGAGCAGTTCGGCGAGACCCCGACGCTTCAGCGCGACCGGGCGATTGGGCGCGTTGGGGATCGAGAACTCCGCGAGCAGTCCGTCAGGACGGGTGATCTCGATCTCACCGCCACCGGTCATGAGCGCGACAGCCGTGATGCCGGGCCCTTTGGAGGTCACCCGCTCGACGGCGATGGAGAGTCGATCGCTGAGCCACGCGACAAGCAGATCGGCGCTCGGGTTGGCCCGCTCGGCCGCGACCCTGCCGCCTTGGATCTTTGCCGGGTACTGGTCGAGCGCCGCGGCCAGCAGTGCCCGCCACGGCGTGAGCCGGGTCCACGACAGGTCGGTGTTCCCGTCGGCGTAGTTCCGCGCCTGGGTCAGCATGGCCGTCGATCGGCCACGCTCGCTGGCCGCAGTGTCGGTGATGCGGCGCTGTGCCAGTGCCCCGATCGAGTCCGCCGCAGGATCGTCGGGGGCCTTGCCCGGCCACCAGACCACGACGGGGGAGTCGGGGAGTAGCAGTGGCAGCACGACGCTCTCGGGGTGCCCAACCAGCTCACCCGACATGCGTAACAGCACAGACTCACCCGAGCCGCCGTCGCCGATCTTGACCTCTGCGTCGAGGTTGGGTGGGCCACGGTGAGATCGGCGGATCACACCCAGAATGCGCGAAGGATGCTCACGGGAGACGGCCCTGGCGGCCCGGAGGGCGTCGTAGTGATCGCCTTCGTCAGTGATCACGACGAACGTCAAGACCATGCCCATCGAGGGTGAGCCCGCCTTGCGCCGCTCGACGAGGAGGGTGCTCGCGATCCTGGCGGCGTTGGTGCCGCTGAGTTCGGTGCTCACGGCCGCCGCCAGTTCCGACCGTCCCGCGCCAGCATGTCCACTGACGACTGTGGGCCCCAGGTGCCTGCCGGGTAGGGCTCCGGTTTCTCGTGCTCAGCCCAGTAGTCGATGATCGGGTCGAGGATCTTCCACGACAGCTCGACCTCCTCGTGCTGAGGGAACAGCGGCGGATCGCCGAGCAGTACGTCGAGGATGAGCCGCTCGTAGGCTTCCGGGCTCGACTCGACGAACGCGCCACCGTAGGCGAAGTCCATGTTGACGTCTCGGATCTCCATCGCCGTGCCGGGCACCTTGGAGCCGAAACGCACCGTGACTCCCTCGTCGGGCTGCACCCGGATCACCAACGCGTTCTCACCCAGTTCCTCAGTGGCGGTCTCGGTGAAGGGCAGGTGGGGCGCACGTTTGAAGATCACCGCCACCTCGGTCACCCGTCTGCCGAGCCGCTTTCCGTGGCGCAGATAGAACGGGACTCCCGCCCACCGACGGGTGTCGATCGCCAGCTTGATCGCGGCGAACGTCTCCGTGGTGGAGGTGTTCGGGATGTCTTCCTCCTCCAAGAAGCCGCGTACCTTCTCACCGCCCGCCCACCCGGCGACGTACTGACCCCTCGAGGTGCACAGGTCGAGCCGGTCGGGACGCTTCACCGACTGGAGGACCTTCTGCTTCTCCAACCGCAGGCTCTGGGCCTCGAACGAGATCGGCTCCTCCATCGCGACCAGCGCCATCAGCTGCAGGAGATGGTTCTGGATCACGTCTCGGGCAGCGCCGATCCCGTCGTAGTAGCCGGCGCGGCCACCGATCCCGATGTCCTCGGCCATGGTGATCTGGACATGATCGACGTAGTTGGCGTTCCAGACCGGCTCGAACAGACCGTTGGCGAAGCGCAGCGCCATGATGTTCTGGACGGTCTCCTTGCCGAGGTAGTGGTCGATCCGGAACACCGACTCGGGCGCGAACACCTCGGACACGATCTGGTTGAGCTCACGGGCGCTTTGCAGGTCGTGACCGAACGGCTTCTCGACCACGACGCGCCGCCACGAGCTGGCGCTGTCGTCGGCAAGGCCGTGCTGCTTGAGCTGCCCCACGACGTCGGGGAAGAACCGTGGTGGGATCGACAGGTAGAAGGCGTGGTTGCCCGCCGTGCCGCGTTCGCGGTCGAGCGCCTCGATGGTGTCGCGAAGATTCGAGAACGCGACGTCGTCAGCGAAGTCGCCGGGCACGAAGCGGAAGCCCTTGGCCAGCTGCTTCCAGACCTCCTCGCGGAAGGGCGTCCGCGAGTGCTCGCGCACCGCGTCGTGCACGATCTCGGCAAAGTCCTGGTCGGCCCAGTCGCGGCGGGCGAACCCGACGAGGGAGAAGCCAGGGGGTAGCAGGCCGCGTTGGGCCAGGTCGTAAACCGCCGGCATCAGCTTCTTGCGGGACAGGTCTCCGGTGACGCCGAAAATGACGAGCCCGCATGGCCCGGCGATCCTCGGCATCCGCCGGTCCTGCGGATCCCGGAGCGGGTTGGGCATCAGCTCTGGGGGAGTGGTCAGAGTCATCGCAGCAGCTCCTTGATGGCCGCGACGCCGGTCGACGGCTGCTGGAGATGGAGGCGGAGCACCGGTCGCCCGTTTTCGGCGAGTACGGCGGCGTCTCCGGTCGCCTGTGCGGCGATCAGGACGCCCAAGCCGAACGGCCGATCGGGGATCTCGACATCGGTGGCCTCTGTCGAGGTGATCTGCAAGAACACGCCTTGGGGCGGCCCGCCCTTGTGGTACTGGCCGGTGGAGTGCAAGAATCGCGGCCCCCACCCGAAGGTGGTAGGCCGCTCGGTACGGCTTGCGAGTGCCTCGCGCACCCCGTGCAGCGACGCGTCGCGCTTGGAGTCGAGGTAGGCCATGACGGCGAGGTAGTCGTCATCACCGACCTTCTCCAGCAGCGCCTCGACAGCGCCCGAGATGGTGTCGACCCCGTCGAGCAGTCCGTCGGATCCGCGCGCCTCCACGCCGTTCTCGGTGATCTGGGCGGGCTCGGGTGCGGGTTGCCGGTCGAGCAGGCCTCGCGCGGCCTGCTTCGCACTCTCGACATCAGGCTGGTCGAACGGGTTGATGCCGAGGATTCGGCCGGCCACGGCGGTGGCGGTCTCCCAGGTGAGGAACTGCGCGCCGAGGGTCCCGGACACGGCCACCCAGGGCTCGCCGACACCACCGGAGCGTTCGCCGACCTCTCCTGGTGGGGCGAGTGCGGCGGCCACCATGTCGTGGGTCGACCCGCGAACCTCCGGAGCGGACGGCCCTTCCAGCGCGATCGGGAGTCGTCCCTGGCCCTGTTTTCCGGTGGACTCCGCGATCAACTGCTCGGCCCAGTCGGCGAACCCGACGAGCCCGGCCCCGACGTCGGCGATGCCGATCTTGTCGCGACCCGGGTCTCCTGCGAGCGCAGCGGCGAGGACGAGGGCCGGGTTGTCGGGGGAGTCCGCCGCAAGCGTCGCCGTGACCTCGTCGGCCTGGTCGAGCAGCTCGGCGATGTCGACCCCGGCCAGCCCGGTCGGCACCAGACCGAAGGCGGCGAGGGCGCTGTAGCGCCCGCCCACATGGGGATCGGCCAGGAAAGCCTTGCGGTAGCCACTGTCGACCGCGAGCTTCTCGAGCCCCGAGCCCGGGTCTGTCACCACGACCATCCGCGACGCCGCGTCGATGCCGGCCGCCGCGAACGCGGCTGTGAACGCACGCCGCTGGCTGTCGGTCTCAAGCGTTCCGCCGGACTTGCTCGACACGACCACCACCGTGCGCCGCAGGTCACCGGCCAGGGCTCGGGAGACGACGTTCGGGTTGGTGGAGTCGAGGATCTCCAGCGGTACGTCGTAGGTGCGCGACACCACCTCCGGCGCCAACGAGGAGCCGCCCATGCCGCACAGCACCACCCGGTCGATCCCCTCGGACCACAGTTGGGCGCGGAGTGCGTCGATCTCGGCCAGCAGCGGCCGCGACGACGTGGCGAGGCCGACCCAACTGAGCCGGATCGACGCCTCGGACTCCGCGTCGGGCCCCCACAGCGTGGAGTCCTGCGAGAACAGCCTGCTGGCCACCTTGTCGGAGACCAGCGTCGACAGCAGGTCGTCGTACTGCCGCGAGGTGGTGACTCGCAGTGGATCTCTCACTTGGCCGAACCCTCCACCTGGGGGTCTCCCTCCAGTGCCGCGTGGACCGTGTCGAGCAGCTCCTGCCACGACTTCTCGAACTTCTCCACGCCCTCGTCCTCGACGGCCTTGACGATCTCGTCGTAGGAGACACCGAGGCGCTCGAGCTGGTCGAGCACGGCCTGCGCGTCGTCGTAGCTGCTGGTGACGGTGTCGCCGGTGATCTCGGCGTGGTCGGCGGTTGCCTCGATGGTGCTCTCGGGCATGGTGTTGACGGTCCCGGGCGCGACGAGCTCGGTGACGTACATCGTGTCGGGCAGGTCGGGGTCCTTTACCGACGTCGACGCCCACAGGGGACGCTGCTTGTTGGCGCCGGCCGCCTCGAGCGCCGCCCATCGATCGGAGGAGGCGACCTCTTCGTAGGCCCGGTAGGCGAGGCGGGCGTTGGCGATCGCCACCTTGCTGCGCAGGGACCTGGCCTCCGCTGACCCGATCTCGTCGAGGCGCTTGTCGGCCTCGGTGTCGATGCGGCTGACGAAGAACGACGCCACCGAGTGGATGGTCGACAGGTCGACCCCGGCCGCCTTGGCCTGTTCCATGCCGGTGAGGTAGGCGTCCATCACCGCTTTGTAGCGCTCGATGCTGAAGACAAGGGTTACGTTGACGCAGATGCCCTCCGCGGTCGCCGCCGTGATGGCGGGGAGGCCCGCCTCGGTGGCGGGGATCTTGATGAAGACATTCGCCCTGTCCACCAGCCACCACAGCGCCCGGGCCTCGGCGATGGTGGCGTCGGTCCGATAGGCGAGCCCCGGGTCGACCTCGATGCTGACCCGGCCGTCCAGGCCACCGGTCCGGTCGTAGACGTCGCGCATGGTGTCGCAGGCCCAGCGGACGTCGAACGTGGTGATGGCGCGGACCGCCTCTTCCAGTGAGACCTCGCGGAGTTGAAGGTCCTTGACCTGGTCGGCGTAGTCGTCGGCGTCGGACACCGCCTTGGCGAAGATGGTCGGGTTGGAGGTGACCCCGACGACGTTGCTGTGCTCGATCAGGTCGGCGAGGTTGCCCGACTTCAGCCGGTCGCGGGAGATGTCGTCGAGCCAGACGGACACGCCCTGGTCTGAAAGCGCTTGCAGTCGATCGTTCATCTGATGATCCTTTGCGGTGGGTGGTTTGTCAGTTCGCCGCCTCCGCGGCGGCCATGCTGTCCTTGGCTGCCTGGGTGACGACCTCGGCGGTCATGCCGAACTCCATGTAGATGCGCTGATAGTCGGCGGACGCCCCGAAGTGATCGATCGAGACGATCCGGCCGGAGTCGCCCACGATCTCCCGCCAGCCTTGCGCAGCTGCCGCCTCGACCGACACCCTCGCCTTGACCGTAGGTGGGATGACCTGGTCGCGGTAGGACTTGTCCTGCTCCTCGAACCACTCCCGGCACGGCATCGACACGACGCGTGCCCGGACTCCGTCGGTCGCCAGCTGCTCGCGGGCCGCGACGGCGATCTGTACCTCGGACCCGGTGCCGATGAGTACGACGTCCGGCGCGCCGCCGTCGACGTCCAGCAGCACGTAGCCGCCCCGCGCGACGCCCGAGGTGTCGGCGTACCCGTCGACGCCGCGCGGGAAGGTCGGGACGTCCTGACGGGTCAGGGCCAGGCCGGCGGGGCGGTCGCTGTGCTCGAGCACGGCCTTCCAGGCGGCGGCGGTCTCGTTCGCGTCGGCGGGACGGACGACGTCCAGCCCGGGGATCGCGCGCAAGGCGGCCAGCTGCTCGATGGGTTGATGGGTGGGGCCGTCCTCGCCGAGACCGATGGAGTCGTGCGTCCACACGTAGGTGACGGGGAGCTGCATCAGCGCCGCCAACCGGACGGCCGGACGCATGTAGTCGGAGAAGATCAAGAAGGTGCCACCGTAGGGGCGGGTGCCGCCGTGCAGGGCGATCCCGTTCAAGATCGAGCCCATCGCATGCTCGCGGATGCCGAAGTGCAGGACCCGGCCGTACTGGTCGCCGGCGAACATCTTGGTGGCGTGCTCGGCCGGGATGAAGCTCGGCTCGCCTTCTGGGGTGGTGTTGTTGGACTCGGCGAGGTCGGCGGACCCGCCCCACAGTTCCGGCAGCACCGAGACGATGGCGTTCAGCACCGCTCCGGACGCCTTGCGGGTCGCCATCCCCTTCTCGTCCGCGGCGAAGGTGGGCAGGGCGTCGGACCAGTCGCTGGGAAGGGTCCGGGTGCTCATCCGCTGGTGGAGACCGAGGCGTTCGCCGGCCTTGGCGGCCCAGGCGTCGTACCGCTGCTGCCAGTCGGCCTGCATGAGCTTTCCGCGCTCGACGGCGCGGCGCGTGTGCTCGATCACGCCGGCGCCGACCACGAACGTCTGCTCAGGGTCGAAGCCGAGGATCTTCTTGGTCGCGGCGACCTCCTCCTCGCCGAGGGCGGCGCCGTGGGCTTTGCCGGTGTTCTGCGCCTTCGGCGCCGGCCAGCCGATGATGGTGCGCAGCGAGATGAAACTGGGTCGCCCGGTCTCGGCCTTGGCCGCCTTGTATGCCTTGAAGAGCTCGTTGACGTTCTCCTCGTAGCCCTTGCCGTCGTTGGTCCAGTCGAGCGTCTGGACGTGCCAGCCGTAGGCCTCGTAGCGCTTGGCGACGTCCTCGCTGAGCGCGATCGCCGTGTCGTCCTCGATGCTGATCTGGTTGTTGTCGTAGAGCAACGTGAGGTTGCCGAGCTGCTGATGCCCGGCCAGCGAGGAGGCCTCGCTGCTGACGCCCTCCTCTATGTCGCCGTCGCTGGCGAAGCAGAAGATGTCATGGTCGAAGACGCTCTCGCCGACCGTGGGTTTGGGGTCGAACAGGCCACGTTCGCGGCGTGCCGCCATCGCCATGCCGACCGCGTTGCCGACGCCCTGGCCGAGTGGGCCGGTGGTGGCCTCCACTCCCGCAGTGTGGCCGTGCTCGGGATGTGCTGGTGTCAAGCTGCCCCACTTTCGCAGCGCCTTGAGGTCGTCCAGCTCGAGGCCGTACCCCGCGAGGTAGAGCTGGACGTAGAGGGTCAGGCTGGTGTGCCCGTTGGAGAGGACGAACCGGTCCCGACCCGGCCAGTGCGGGTCGGCCGGGTTGTGGCGCATCAGTCGCTGGAAGAGCAGGTAGGCGGCCGGGGCGAGGCTCATCGCCGTACCGGGGTGCCCGTTCCCGGTCCTCTGGACGGCGTCCATGGCCAGCACCCGGATGGTGTCGACCGCTAGGTCGTCGGTTTCGGACCATTCGAGCTTGGAGTACTGGGGGGCGCTGGTCATTGCAGCGGGTCCTTCCTCGACGTAGCGGGCGTGTGGCCCATGCGGCCTCGTGACGAGACCGAGCCCGAAGCCTCGCTGTCGAGCCTACTGCCGAGAGGTGGTGTCGAGCACGTCGACGTGTCGACGCTTGCCAGCGGTGACTTCTCTGGCCACAGTCAGCCGACGAGGCCGCGCCCAAGATCGCGTTGATCGGTGCTGTTCCATGCCCGGGCGGGAGGGAGAGCGTACCGGCATTAGACTGCTGGCCGTAGTCCATGCCCATGACAGCGTGGGCGATCAAAGAGCATTCGATTGAGGTGTCTGTGACGGCTGTCGAGCCCTACGCTCGCGTGCGCTCCCGGGCGTCCTCGGCAATTGACTCGAGCCCGGCAGATGATGACCATGAGCTCCAGGTAGGCCCCCCGTCGTGGTGGCATGTTCTGGGTGCGTACGTCGCCCTGACCAAGCCTCGCATCGTCGAGCTCTTATTGCTCACCACCGTCCCGGTGATGTTCTTGGCAAGCCGGGGCGTCCCGTCGCTGTGGCTGGTGCTCTGGACCGTCGTAGGCGGCACACTGGCTGCTGGCAGCGCGAACGCGTTGAACTGCGTCGTCGACCGCGACATCGACGAGCAGATGAAGCGGACCCGGCGTCGGCCGCTCCCTCGTCACCAGATCACCCCAGGCTCTGCGCTCGTGTTCGGTGTGGTGCTCGGGGTGGTGGCGACGCTGTTGCTCGGGCTCGCGGTCAACTGGCTGTCGTCACTGTTGGCGTTGGCGGCCAACGCGTTCTACGTGTTGGGCTACACGATGGTGCTCAAACGACGTACGTCGCAGAACATCGTCTGGGGCGGAGCGGCGGGCTGCTTTCCTGCACTGATTGGCTGGACGGCGGTGACGGGTTCGCTGGCGTGGCCGCCTGTGGTGTTGTTCATGGTGGTGTTCTGCTGGACGCCACCGCACTTCTGGTCGCTGGCGATCCGCTACCGCGACGACTACGCGGCGGCCGCTGTGCCGATGCTGCCGGTCGTGGTTTCGTCGTACGAGGTGGGCAAGCGGATCGTGGTCTACAGCTGGCTTACAGTCGCCGCCTCCCTCGTGCTGTGGCCGGTCGCGTCGACGGGCTGGGTCTACCCGACGGCGGCCGCAGTACTCGGAGCCGCCTTCTTGGTCGAGGCTCACGCGCTGTGGCAGCGGTCGCGTAGGAGCGAGGACCCAGTCGGGCTGAAGGCGATGCGGCTGTTCCACGGGTCCAACGCCTATCTGGCGCTGCTGTTCCTCGCCGTCGCGATCGACCCCCTGCTGATGAGCTGACCGGGTGCCGGGAGGATGAGGCGGCTGGCTGGCTATGGCCGGTTGAGCGTCGGGGTCTTGGGCAGGGGACCACGTGTGCGAGTGCCGAGCAGCATCCAGGTGGCGGCGGCACTGACCAGCGCCGCGCCCAGCACATGCAGGCCCACCAGCACGATTGGCAGGTCGGTGAGGTACTGAAGGAGGCCGACGAGCCCCTGGGCCAGCTCGACCCCCAACAGCCAGCCCACCGCGCGGCGGGCGTGCTCAGGGGCGTTGACCGCCCGGAAGGCGAAGAAGGTGCCGAGCGTCAACCCGAGCAGCACCAACACCAGGTCGCCGTGCACCTGGCTGACGAAGGCCGGGTCGAGACCGGTGCGCGGCGAGTCCTCGTCGCCCGCGTGTGGCCCCGAGCCGGTCACCACCGTCCCGGCGCACAACACCAGCCACGCTGCCACGAACGTCAGCCTTGCCAGTGCCGCAGCGGCAGCGGGCACGGTCGGTTGGGCTGGCCGGTCCCCCTCGTCGACCCGGTGCACGAAGACGACGGCCACCCCGATCATCGCCAGCGACAAGAGCAGATGGAGCCCCACCGCCCAAGGGTTCAGGTCGGTGAGCACGGTGACCCCGCCCAGCGCGGCCTGCAGGGGCACACCGAGCGCCAACAGCGTCGCCAGCCACCGCAAGGATCTACGCCGAGGACGGGAGCCCATCACGGCGACCCACGTCGCGATCGCGACCGCCGCCAGCACGAAGGTCAGCATCCGGTTGCCGAACTCGATCACGCCGTGCACCCCGAGCGCCCCTTGCGGCACGTACGACGAATCGGTGCAGCCCGGCCAGGTCGGGCAACCGAGGCCCGACCCGGTCAGACGGACCGCGCTGCCCGTCACGACGATGCCGATGTTGGCGATCAGGGAGGCGAACGCCAACCGCTTCAGCCAGGCCCGGGTCGGAGGAGGGAAGCTCTCGGTCCAGCGCAGCAGCCGGCTGGCTCGGCGGTCCCTGGAACGCGCCGGCGTCCGCTCGCCCACTACTCCCATCGGAATGTCCGCATCGTCAGACCACCGGCGACGGCTGCCCACACCGCCAGCACCGCGGCGTGGGACCAGTCGAGCCCCTGCCCGGCAAGGGTCTCGCGCAGCCCCTCTGCCAGCGCGCCGGATGGGAGCAGGGTCACCAGATCTCGCATGCCGGCCGGGTACGACGACAGCGGGACGAGCACAGCGCCGCCCACGACCAAGACGACGTACAGCAGGTTGGCGCCGGCGAGCGTCGCCTCGGCCCTAAGGCTTCCCGCCATGAGCATCGCGAGAGCCGCGAACGCCGCCGTGCCCAGCGCGATCAACAACAGCACGAACGCCGCGCCCGCCACGCCGCCACGTGGCTGCCACCCGAGCCACCAGCCGACGAGCGACACCAAGACGAGCTGGCCGCCCTGGATCATCAGCAGCGACCAGATCTTGCCGAGCAGCAGACCGCCGCGGGGCAGCGGCGTCGCACCGAGGCGCTTCAAGACGCCGTAGCGACGCTCGAAGCCCGTGGCGATCGCCAGCGACGCGAACGACGTCGAAAGCACGGCCAAGGCGAGCACTCCAGGGGTGAGCACGTCTATCCGACGCCCTGCACCGAACTCGATGACACCAGTCGACTTCGCACCGACGACGAGCACTATGAGTGGTATCACCAACGCGAGCAGCAGCTGCTCGGCGTTGCGCAGGACGAGCCTCGTCTCGATCAGTGCGTAGCGCCAGGCCATCCGGGCGACAGAGCGGGCACCGGGCGCGGGCTGGAAGGTCAGGGCGGTCATGATCGCAGCTCGTGTCCGGTGAGCTGCAGGAAGACAGCCTCCAGCGTCTGTCTCCCGAGCGTCAGTCCGTCCGGCAGCACGTCGTGGTGGGCGAGCCAGGCTGTCACAGCTACGAGCACATCGGGGGTGATGGCCCCTTCGACGAGGTACTCCCCGGGCGACGGCATGCTCACCCTGCAGTCGTGCGGAAGTCGCGCAGCCAGCTGGCCGAAGTTGAGGTCGGGTCGGGCGTGGAAGCAGATCATGTCGCCGGCACCGTGAGCGGTCAGCTCCGCGGGGGTTCCGGATCGGACAACCGTTCCATGGTCGACCAGGTAGAGGTGGTCGGCCAACCGCTCGGCCTCCTCCATGTAATGAGTGGTCAGCACTACGGTGACGCCCTCGGCGGCCAGTTCTGTGACCAGCTCCCACGTCACGCGACGAGCCTGCGGGTCGAGGCCGGCGGTGGGCTCGTCCAAGAAGACGAGCTCGGGCCGCCCGACCAGCGCCATCGCCAACCCCAGCCGCCGCTGCTGACCACCGCTGAGCCGTTGGTACGGCGTGGCGCCACACGTCCCCAGCCCGAGCCGTTCGATCAGCGCGTCGACGGCGAGCGGGTTCGCGTGCAGGGAGGCCACGAACAACAACATCTCCTTGGCTCGGGCCGTTCCCCAGACACCGCCGTTCTGCAGCATCACGCCCATCCGAGGCGCGAGCTCTCGGTGGTCGCTGACCGGGTCGAGCCCCAGCA
>JACCUS010000094.1 GCA_013811715.1 Nocardioidaceae bacterium | reverse complement strand
GAAGTACCCCGCGCCACACAGCAGCAAGGCGGGCGCCAGGCCCACCCCCGCCACCAGACCGCCGCCCACGATCCCGCCGAACGGGATCAGCGACCAGCACAGGCTGGTGTTCAGCGAGCTCACCCGTCCCATCAGGTGGCGCGGGATCCGTTCGAAGATGACCGCGCCGAGGATCGGGTTGATGAAACCCGAGGCGAATCCGCCGACGACCCCCACGGACAGCACCACCAGCAGCGGGACGTCGAGGGCGAGCACGACGAACCGGGGGGCGCCCGCGACCAGGAAGGCCACGACGTACGTCGCGAAGCGTGGCAGCCGATCCGCCACCGCTGCCGCCAACAGGCTACCCAGCAGGGAACCGGCCGAGAACAACCCGAAGAGCAGGCCGAGAGTCGTCGCCTCGAATCCGTGGTCGTGCACCCACACGGGGACGAGCACCGCGACGTAGGCCGCGTCGAACAGGTTGGTGATCGCCACCATCGTCACGATGGCCACCAGGACCGGGTCGCGGCGAAGGAAGTCCCAGCCGCCGCGCAACGACTCCACGTAGCCCAGGCCCGCCTCGTCGGGGGAGGCGGCGTCTCGGTGCACCCGACCTGGTGCCGTGGCGGCGATCAGCGCCGCAGCCACCGCGAAGCTGGCGGCGTCGAAGGCGAGCGCGTTGACGGGGCCGATCAGCGCGACCAGCGCCCCCGCCCCCGCTGCTCCGGCGGTAGAGGCGAGTCGTTCCGCGGCGCTGCCCAGCCCGGTGACGCGCTCCATCGGCACACCGGCGGCGTCGACGACGTCCGGGATCAGCGCCGCCTTTGCGCCGTCGCCGGGACCCCGCAACGCTCCGGCGACCGCGACCAGGGGCAACAGCACGCCGAGGTGCAACAGGTCGAGGGCATGGGCCAGCGGGATGGCGGCGACCAGGGCGGCGCTCGCGACGTCGGCGGTGACGCTGACCCGTCGAGTGCCGACCTTGTCGATGATCGGCCCGGCCGCGGCCTTGCTGACGACGTACGGGAGCATCTCGGCGAACGCGACCAGCCCGGTCTGGGCGGCGCTCCCGGTGGTGGTGAGCACGAACCACGGGATCGCGATCATCGACAGCCGGGTGCCGCACAGCGAGATCGTGTCGGCGGCCAGCCAGCCGTACAACGGCCGACGGCTACTCATCGCGAGTGCTCCGCGAGACCCTCGCCATCCAGCCCGGCGACCGTGCCGGGACGCGGGAAGCTGTGCAGCTGGAACACGAGCTCGGCGGTCCCCTCGGTCGACTCGCCCTCGGCCGGCTCGCGCCCGGCGAACTCCTCGAACAGCGCGACCAGCCGCCCCATCAGCTCGGCGCCGTCGTCGGCCGTCAGCCGCAGCACCCAGTCGCTCACGGTGGCGGTACGACGCCAGGCCGCGTCGAGCAGCGGGCGCTCCTCCATCGCGCGCTGCAGCTGCTCGGTGTGGACGACGGCCATCGACTGGGCGAACGCGTCGACCGCGTCCCGGACCTCCGGGTCGGTCGTGGCCTCGTTGGTGGTGGTGGACTTGTGGACCGACCGCCACCACCGCTCCCGGCCGTTCCCGCGGGTCGTGTCCTCCTCGACGAATCCGTGCACGGCCAGCTGACGCAGGTGGTAGCTGGTGGCCCCGGAGTTCAGCCCGAGGCGTTCGGCCAGCCTGCTCGCGGTGGTGGGTCCATCGCCACGCAGCAGTCCCAGCATCCGCAGCCGACCCGGGTGCGACAGCGCGCGCAGCGCCTGTGGCGGCGGGGTGATCTTCTCCAACGTCATGACCAAAGCGTAAACCACAAACATATCTTTGCAAAGATAGCTTTGCAAAGATAGCTTTGCGAAAGTTTCCGGCGACCCGATTCGCGCGACGGCTGAGCCGCTGAGCACGCCTACCTCGATCTGCCGTCGGCCCGCGCGGTCTCGCTTGTGACGGGGGCGATAGGTCATCCCTGCCGGACGCTCACAGTCCTGTGTCCGCAAGTCCCACCCGCGACCTGCATCCACCGTGATTCGTCTGCGATGTCGCGCGGCAACGCAGGCTGTGTTGAGTGCCATCAGACACCTGACACTGATGTGACAAAGGATCGCTGACACCTGAGCAGTGACTGTGTGCAGTCTTGGACATGGTCAGCAAGGTGGTAGCGATGGAGATTCGGCTGGCGGTCGCGATGGCGAGGCGGGTCGACGAGAAGGTGTCGGTGACGGAC
>JACCUS010000092.1 GCA_013811715.1 Nocardioidaceae bacterium | reverse complement strand
CCCCTGACCACCGTGCATGCATCCCACTGAACCCCGGGCAGGCCTCGGCCCACGACGCGGTGTGCGGATCGGCGTCGACGTCGGCGACGTACGCATCGGCATCGCTCTGTGTGACCCGCACGCCCTGCTGGCTACCCCGTTGGAGACGGTGCCGCGTGGGAGCGGCGACATCGAGCGCATCCTCGACATCGCTGTCGACCACGAGGTCGTCGAGGTCGTCGTCGGCCTGCCCCGGTCGCTCTCCGGCCGGTTCGGGCCGGCGGCGGTGAAGGCGACGGGGTTCGCCGAAGCCGTGCAGGAGGCGATCACCGGACGTGCGCTGCCCGTGTCGGTGCGGCTGGTCGACGAGCGATTGACTACGGTGAGTGCCGAGCGCGTGTTGCGCGAGCGCGGCCGGAAGGGTGCTCGGCAACGCGCCGTCGTCGACCAGGCGGCGGCCGTGGTGATCTTGCAGCACGCCCTCGACGCGGAACGGTCGACGGGGCGGCCTCCAGGGCAGGAAGTGGGCCGATCGTTGTGAGCGACCTCGGAGTCGATGAGCTCGCCAGCGGGCAGCGCACCCGGCACAAGCACGGCCGCGGCTGCGTCGCCGTGGTCGTCGCCATCGCCGTCATCGCCGCGTTGGGGATATTCGCCTACGTCAAGGGTGTCGAGCTGGTCCAGGGGGCGCTGTCGGGGCTGTCCGCACCGGAGGACTTCTCCGGAGACGGGCAAGGGTCGGTCACCGTCGAGGTGCAGACCGGCGACACGTCGACCGACATCGCCGCGACGCTGTACGACGCGGGCGTGGTGAAGAGCGCCGAGGCCTTCGAGGAGGAGGCGATCGCGGACTCGCGGTCGCTGGACATCCAGCCCGGCGTCTATCGGCTCCGCGAGGAGATGTCGGCCAGGAGCGCGCTGCTGCTGCTGCTCGACCCCGACGCCAAGGTGACCAACCTGCTCACGATCCCCGAGGGCCTGCGCGCCAAGGAGATCGTCGCGAGGATCGCCGACGAGACGGACTTCTCCAAGCGGGAGGCGACCAGGGCATATGCGAAGGCTGGCTCGCTCGGGCTTCCGCGCTACGCCGACGGCGATCCTGAAGGCTACCTGTTCCCGTCGACGTACGACGTCTCGCCGCGGCTGTCGGCGGTGAACCTGCTGAGGTTGATGGTCGAGCAGTTCGAGGCCGAGGCGCGCGACGTCGGCGTCGGACGCGGCACGAAAGCACTCGGGGTGACCCCCGGCGACATCGTGACTGTCGCCAGCCTGGTGCAGGCGGAGGCGCGGCGTCCCGGCGACATGCCCAAGGTTGCCAGCGTCATCTACAACCGGCTCGATCAGCGCATGCCGCTGCAGATGGACTCCACCCTGCACTACGCGGTCGACAGCCGGGGGGAGGTGGTGGCGGGTCGGGCGCTGCGCGAGATCGACTCGCCGTACAACACCTACAAGCGCCGAGGGCTGCCGCCCACTCCCATCAACTCTCCGGGCGCGACCGCGCTGGAGGCGGCGGCCCACCCGGCCGACAGTGACTACCGGTACTTTGTCACCGTCAACCTGCGGACCGGCGCGACGAAGTTCGCCAGCTCCTACTCCGACCACCTTCGCAACGTCGACCAGTACCAGGAGTACTGCCAGACCTCCGATGAGTGCTGATTCCGCCGCTCTCGCGCGGCGCTGCGGTGTGCTCGGCAGCCCGATCGGGCACTCCCTGTCGCCGGTCCTGCACCGGGCGGCGTACCGGGCGCTCGGGCTGGACTGGGAGTACGACGCCCACGAGGTGACCGCCGAGGAGCTGCCGGAGTTCCTGGCCGGCTTGGCCCCCGCCTGGCGGGGTCTCTCGCTGACCATGCCGTTGAAGCGTACGGCGATCGGGCTGTGCGACCGGGTCGAGAGCCTCGGCCGCACCCTCGGGTCCATCAACACCGTGCTGATCGCCGACGACGGCGCCCGTTGGGGGTACAACACCGACGTGCCCGGCCTGGTGAAAGCGCTGCGCGCGGCCGGGGTGCGGCAGATCGACTCCGCCGTCATCGTCGGCGGCGGGGCGACGGCGTCGTCGGCGCTCGCGGCCGTGGGGCAGCTGGGCGGGCACCGGGCGACGGTGCTGGCGCGGTCCGTCGGAAGGGCGGCCCGGCTCGTCGACCTCGGCGCGACGCTCGACGTGTCGGTGGCGGTGCGCGGCCTCGACGCGCTGACGCAGGTCCGGCCCGCCGACCTGGTGGTGTCGACCATCCCCGCAGCAGGCCAGCGAGCGCTTGCCGTTGAGGTTGCGGCGTTGGCGCCGGTCGTCTTCGACGTCGTCTACCACCCGCCCGACACCGCGTTGCTCGCCGCTGTCGAGCAGCGCGGCGGCCGAGCCGTCGGCGGGTTCGAGCTTCTGCTGCACCAGGCGGCGCGCCAGGTCGAGCTGATGAC
>JACCUS010000070.1 GCA_013811715.1 Nocardioidaceae bacterium | reverse complement strand
GGCAGGGAGGTGCCGAAGATATCCTGGTCGAGCCCTCCGTTGTTGCCGCAGTTGTTGCCCGAGTACGGCGCATCCGAGCGCGCAAGTGGGACGTCCTCGTTGACGTCGTCTGAGGATCGGCCGAGGTCCTCCAGGCACTGGGCGACGTCGAAGCCGTCCACGAAGCCGTCCTCCGCTTCGGTTTCTCGCGGATCGACGCCGTCGACGACCTCTCGGTTGTCTGTCCACACCATGTAGGCGAAGAGGCCGCCGGCGGCCGACCCGTTGCCATCCGCGATCGCGACCCAGTTGTAGTCGCCCTGGAACGGGATGTCACGGGCGCCGAACATCTCCTTCTGCGGCTGATGGGTCACGGCAGAGACCATGCCGACCGGCGTCCAGTTGACGCCGTCCTCCGACACGGCCGCGTACGTGCCGACGACATCGTCACCCGACGACACCGCTCGGCCCTGCGAGTCCAGCTGGTTCCCGATCGGCAGCTGACGGCTGTAGGCGTCGTCGGTGCGGTTGTCCTGCCACACCGCCACCAGACGTCCGTCGTAGGCGTCGACATCGCTGAAGTATTGGTGACCCGGGTCGGCGGGAGACGGGTCGACCGGCCGCCCCGGCGACCACGTGCGTGCGTCGTTCGTCGACTTTGCCACGTACACCAGCGATCGGCCGACGAATCCCCGGCCGGCGGAGTAGTACGGCGACCCGCTCGGAACTCTTGACGCTGGGTCCACCGCGTTCCAGGTCGCGAACACGCCTCGCACCTCACCGGTCTGGTCAGCGGTGAGCCGCGGCTCGAGCGGCACCCGGTGGAACACGTAACCGGGGTCACCGCAGTAGAACGGCCCGTCCCCGCAGTTTCGTGAACCCGCCTGGTTGGGCGCGTACGGCGTGAACGACGCGATCTGGCGTGGCTTGTCGAAGGTGGCGCCGCCGTCGGTGGACCGCACCACCCGCATCCCGTCGGTCCGGCCGGCGCCGGGTGCCGCGAAGCTTCGCCACGAGACGTAGACGTCTCCGTCGTGTTCCACCGCGATGTCGCAGCCCTGCACGTACCCGTCTGAGACTATTGCGCCTCGGGAGAACGACACCCCATGGTCGGTCGACCGGGCGAAGTAGATCTTGTTACGGCCGCCGCCTTGGAACTTCGTCCAGCAGAAGTAGACGTTGTCCTCGTGCTCGCTGGCCGTGCTTCTGTCCACCTCCAACATCGGCTTGTCCTGGAAGATCCCGCTCAAGGACGGCGTCCCGGGCTTGCCGACGATGCGGGTGCGCAGGTAGTCCTTGGGCAGCTGCCCGCTCGGTCCTGCCGGACCGGGGTTGGCTCCGTACGTGCCCACGAACACGGATCCGAGCTGTGGCATCGCGCGGTTGAAGGCGATGCCTCCGAAGAAGAGCCGGCCGTCGTTGTCGAACGCCACCAACGGGTCGCCGGCGTCTGTCCGTCCCTTCAGCGGGGATCTGCTCCCCTCGGCGGAGTCGTCGAGCGGGTAGCCCGGAATCGTGGAATCGATCCAGGTGCGGCCGCGGTCGGTGGAGAAGCCGATGCCCATCCATCCCGCGGCCAGGTCGGTCTGACAGTAGTCGTTCCAGCCCGCAGCCAGGATGTCCGGGTTTGTTGGGTCTATCGCCACGGTCGGCTCGTTGCCCTGACGGCGGTTGCCGCCGTCGTTGGAGTCGGCGTCACCGTCATCGGGGTCGTTGTCCGGCGCCGTGCTGCTGCCCGCCGTGCCGCAGTGTCTGATCGCCTGGTCCGAGCCCCCGTCGTGGCGGGTGTAGTTGCCGTCGTCGGTGACGGCGACGTCCAGAGCGGGCATGGCCTCCGCAGGTGCCTGGAGGAGAGGGGCGGTCGTGGCCAGGAGAGAAGCAGCGGCCAACGTGGCGAGACGGGGTTTCCGCATCAGTGGGGCCTTTCGCGGGAAGTGGCGCGTGAACGCGGGAGGGCATTGCCGGTGCGCTCATTGAACTCCCGTGGCGACCGCAAGGCAATACCTTCGGGCCAACCATCGTCGCGACAGGATCCGACCCTCGCCACTGGCGGGCCGTCGCGCGTCCCCGGACAACTCAGCCTCGACACTGCCGCGCAGGCGGGTTGGGATTGTGCAGGTATATCGTGCGCGAGGATCTGCACACGCTGCCAACCCACGGACCCCGACCACTGTCACACGTCGGCTGGACAAGTCCGACTCGACCGCTCGGCCACACCGCCTCGCCTCTGCCGTGAATTGCGGGAAAGTTGCACTCCAGAGCGGGTTCTGGACAGCAAGTTTCCCGCAATCGCGGGGAGGGTAGTGTTTCCCGTTGAACAGGACCGTGGCGGTCGCGGCGACCGACAGCGGCGACCGACAGCGGCGGCTGACCGGCACCGACCTGAACCCACGCACCTTCGGCTGTGCTCCTCAGTAGATCGGCATCACCGAGGCGCCGGTGGCGTCGATCACGGTGACGTCGTCGACCCCGGGCACCGAGACCGGCAGCTCGTACGGCATCGACAGCTGGACCCGGACGGTGTGGCCGTCGACCCAGACCTGCGCCAGCAGACCCGGGTATGTCTCGTAGGCGCCGGTGTCGACGAGGTAGCGATCGACCGCTTCGGCCGCCGCCGTCTCGTCGATCCTGACGTACTCCTCCTCGGCTGACCCGTACACGCCGGCCGCCGCGGCCGCGTCGGTGGCGGCCAGCGCCGCCCCGTCGGCGAGGGAGGTCGCGGCCTGTCGGCGCAGATAGGCCGCCGACACGTCGGTCACCGCGACGATCGCCAGCAGCAGGCACACGGTGAACAAGACCAGCATCGCGGTGATCTGCCCCGCCTCCCCACGAAGGTGACGACGGGCCTGACGTCTCATCGCGCCGCCTCCCGGTACACGCCGTACGGCTCCGTATGCGCGGCGTCGACAGCGACACTGGCGGCGGAGTCCCCCATCAGCGTCGGCATCAGCGGCAGCGCCACGGACAGGTCAAGCCGCACCTCCACGGTCGACCCCGGCCGCAGGCACGACTCGGGTGTTGGGTGGCAGGTGATCACGAGATCGGCCGGGTCGAGGGCCACGCCCTGGTCGGCCATCGCCACCGAGGCGGCCGTCAGCGCCCGCTGCTGCGCGGTCGCCGCATCCGGGGCGAGCACGTACGCTCGGCCAGCTGCGCGGACCGCCTCGGTCGACCCGAACGCCGAGCGCTGCACCGTGATCACCGTGATCACGACGTAGACGAGCGGGATCAGCAGCAAGAGGCCCAGCCAGGTGAGCTCGACGAGAGCCGAGCCGGCCTCGCCCCGCCGCGACCGGGCGGCGTACCACGTCACGGCAAGACCTCCTTCACCGCGTGGCCCTCGGCCTCGACCGTGATCGTGGGACCCCAGAACGCCAGCACCGGCACCTCGGCGCGCACGTCGACCTCCACGGCCGGCTGTCCATCGATGGACGTCTCGCCGGCCGACACCCGGTCGGCGAGCCCGGCGCCGAACACGTCGGCGATCACCGCGCTGGTGCGGTGCCGACCGTCGTCGACGGTCCGGTTGTACGCCGCGCCGTACCGCGCCCCCTCTGACGCCGCCGACGTGAGCGTCGTCTTGACATGCCAGATCAGCGCGAGCTGCAACACCCCGAAGAACAGCGGCACCAAGACCACCGACACCAGCGCGAAGTCGGCGATCGCCGAACCGCCCTGCGATCGCCGGTCGCGCCGATGGCCGCGCCCGGCCACCTACATGTACTCGTTGAGCGTCTCGTTGAGGAACCCGGTGACCCGCTCTTGGAAGATGAGCAGGATCGCCGAGGCGATCACGATCGTCATCACCGTGATCATCACCCAGCCGGGCACGTCGCCTCGCTCGTCGCGCGCCCGCACCCGCACCCGCGCGGCCCACCACAGCGGCCCCATCCTCGATGATCTCTTCATGTCTGCCTCCTTCTCTCGCCGGCTACGGAGCCAGCAGGTTCAGTCCGACAACTCCGGGGAAGAATGCGAAGAGCAAGGTGACCGGCATGATGAGGAACACCACCGGGACCATCATGGCGATCTCCTTGCGTGCCCCCATCTCGATCAGCCCCCGCTTCGCGGCCTCACGCACGTCCGCGGACTGTGCGGTGAGTACGTCGACCAACGGCGTGCCGCGCTCGATGGCCACCGCGAATCCCTCGGTGAACCGCGCGACGACGGCCAGCCCA
This sequence comes from Nocardioidaceae bacterium, assembly GCA_013811715.1. Lineage (GTDB taxonomy): Bacteria > Actinomycetota > Actinomycetes > Propionibacteriales > Nocardioidaceae > JACCUS01. The sequence continues at coordinate 1,966 of JACCUS010000070.1, read as the reverse complement.
CTGCGCCCCGCCATCGAGTCCAGCGCGGTCGCCACCGGCACGCCGGTGCGCGACTCCGCCAGCACGACGGCCAGCTCGTCGGGCAGCGCGCCCCGACAGCTCGACACCACCCGGTCCAGTGCCGCCACCGGTCCCTCACCGGCCGCCACAGCCAGCGCGAGGAGGTCGGCGACGGCGGGGAACTCGGCCAAGATCTGTTCCTCGCGGGCCTTGACCCGGCGGCTGAGCAGGCTGTCGCGGGCGAGGATCGCGGCCATCGCGAACCCCACGCAGAGCAGCAGCCACGGCAGGGCTCGCCCCGGCGCCCTGGCGGGCCCGAGGAGCCCGAGCAGCACGCCGACGCCGAACCCGGCCACACCCCACACCACCTGGGACAGCCGGAACTGCTCCACCGTCAGCGGGCTGCCGGCCCGCTCCAACCGGCGACGGACCGACTCACGTCCACCGAGGATGCGCTCCAGCCGATCGGCCGCCCGCCGCAAGGACGGGCCCACCAGCGCGGCGAACGCCGACGAGGCGCGATCAGATGGCTCGACCGGCAGCCAGGCCAAGGAGACGGTCGGCACATCACGGATGTAGGGCGCCACCCGGCTCTCCAGGCTGGGCCGCCGAGAGGCCAGCAGCCGACCGACGACCATCACCAGGCCGATCGCGACCGTGCCACCCAGCAACGCGCCGAGCGTCGCAGACGTCATTGCAGCACCCTCCGCTCCTCAGGGAGCCTGCCGAGCCGCACCATCATCCGGTAGGCCACGAGGCAGGCTGCCGCGCCGACGCACAGCACCGCGATCCCGGCTGTCGAGCGGTACCGGCCGATGACCTCCGACTGCAGCGACAGCGCCAGCAACACCGCCCACGGCGAGGCCGCCGCCAGCCGGGCGCCGTTGACGACCCAGGCCTGCCGCGACTCGAGCTCGGCCCGGGTGCGGGCGTCATCGCGAAGAAACCGAGACAGCGATCGGAGCATCCGGCCGAGGTCTCCGCCGCCGACGTCCCGAGCGATCCGAAGCGCCTCGACGACCCGGTCGCCGACCGGGTCAGCCAACCGTTCCTTGAGCCGGTCCAGGCACGCGCCGAATCGACCCGACGCCATATAGTCACGGCCGAAGCTGGTAAACGCGGGCCGCAGCGGTTCCGGGCCACGGTCGCCCAACTGACTGAGGGCCTCCGGCAACGACAGGCCGGCGCGCACCGCGGAGGCGAGGTTGTCGACGGCTTCTGGCCAGACCTCCGCGAGCTCGCGCCTGCGTCGCCGTACCCGGCCGCGAATGACGGCGACGGGCAGGTACGCAGCCATCACCGCGAACGCGACCGCCACGGGCGGAGTGCGCGACACCACCAGGATCGTCGCCCCGACCAGCAGCCCGCTGATCACACAGAGCGAGACCAGACCGAGCGGCGTGACGGTCTCGATCCCCGCACCACGCAAGAGCCTCTCGATCCGCGGCACCACGAAGGGCTCACGACGGGCCGGCCGGGGGACACCGGAGGCCGCCTGCCACATCAGCAGCAGCCCGATCCCCACCGTCAACCCGAGGAATGCCCCCACGTCAGACCTCCACGCCAGCTCGGCCTGCCGACTGTGACAGCAGCCCATGGATGTCGATGCCGGCGACGCCGAACCGGTCGAGCCGCGGGGGCATCCCCTGCGCCCGCGTGAGCCGTCCGTCGACGGCGGTGAAGATGGGCTCGGTCTCGATCACGTCGGCCTCAACCCGGCCCGGCACACCGACGATCTCCCGGACCCGCCGCTTCCCGTCGACCTCGACCGCACCGTGTACGACGATGTCGACACTCGACGCCACCGTCGGAACCACGAACCGGGCGGAGATGTTCTCCCCGGCCAGCAGCGGCAGTGTGCACATCTTGACCAGCGCCTCACGCGCGGAGTTGGCATGGATCGTCGCCATCCCCGGCAGGCCGCTGTTGAGCGCGAGCAGCAGGTCGAGGCACTCCTCGGCACGCA
>JACCUS010000066.1 GCA_013811715.1 Nocardioidaceae bacterium | reverse complement strand
CGACGACCTCGTGGTCGACAGCGATGTCGAGGATGCGTTCGATGTCGCCGCTGCCACGCGGCACCGTCTCCAACGGGGTAGCCAGCAGGGCGTGTGGGTCACACAGAGCGATGCCGATGCGTACGTCGCCGACGTCGACGCCGATCCGCACACCGCGTCGTGGGCCGAGGCCTGCCCGGGGTTCAGTGGGATGCATGCACGGTGGTCAGGGGCTCGTGACGCGCCGGCCGATGGCGAGTTCGACCTGCTCCAGCGCCGACCGGGCTGCCGTGGGGTCGGTGCCGCCCCCCTGGGCGACGTCGTCCTTGCCGCCGCCGCTGCCGCCGAGGGCGCCCGCCGCGCCCTTCACCAGGTCACCGGCGCTGAGCCCGTGCTCCCTGGCCGCGTCGTTGAGGGCGATGACCAAACTCGGCTTGCCGTCCGCCGCGCCGACGATCGAGACGACGGCCGGCTTGTCGTTGCCGAGCCGCCCCCGGACGTCGAGGGCCAGCTTGCGGACGTCGCCGCCACCGGCGCCGTCGGCGAAGTGGCCGAGGAACCGGACGCCGTACACGTCGATGGCTGCCGCAGCGAGCTCGCCCGCGCGCGCCAGCAGCGACGCCACGCGCACCCGCTCGATCTCCTTCTCGGCGGTGCGGAGCCGTTCGACGATGTCGTTGACCCGCTCGGGCAGTTCCTCCGGACGCACCTTCAACGCCTCGGTGAGCTGCGCCACCAGCACGTGCTCGCGGGCGAGGAAGCGGTAGGCGTCGGACCCGACCAACGCCTCGACCCGGCGCACCCCGGAGCCGATCGAGGACTCTCCGAGCAGCTTGACGACCCCCAGCTGACCGGAGCGACCGGCGTGGGTGCCGCCGCAGAGCTCGCGGGCCCAGTCGCCCACCGAGACGACCCGCACCTGGTCGCCGTACTTCTCACCGAACAGCGCCAGCGCGCCCGCCGAGCGCGCCTGTTCCTGCGACATCATCTCGGCCTCGACCCCGAGGTCGGCCAGCACCAGGTCGTTGACCCGCTCCTCGACGTCTCGCAGCGACGATGCCGGCACCGCGCCGGTGGCGGAGAAGTCGAAGCGAAACCGGCCGGGGGCGTTTTCGCTCCCGGCCTGTGTCGCGGTGTCCCCCAGCGCCTCGCGGAAGGCCTTGTGCACCATGTGGGTGGCGGTGTGGGCCCGGCTGATCGACCTGCGGCGCTCGATGTCCACGAATGCGTGGGCGTCGAGCCCCGTTGTCACCTCGCCGGCGAGCACTCTTGCCTTGTGTACGACGAGCCCTGACGTGGGCGACTGTACGTCGACCACCTCGACGCGCGCGCCGTTGGCGAGCTCGACGAGGCCGTGGTCGGCCAGCTGGCCGCCGCCTTCGGCGTAGAACGGCGTACGGTCCAAGACCAGCTCGAACGTCTCACCCTCGTCGACCTGGTCGACCTTGCCCGCGACGGTGACGATGCCGGTGACCTTGGCGTCCGAGACGACCTCGTCGTAGCCGGTGAAGACCACACTCGTGCCCATCGCGTCGGCCACCTCGCGGTAGGCGCGCACGTCGGTGTGCTGGCCCTTCTTCGCTCTCGAGTCGGCCTTGGCCCGGTCACGCTGCTCGGTCATCAGCTGCCGGAACCCGACCTCGTCGACGGACAGGCCCTGTTCGGCGGCCATCTCCAAGGTCAGGTCGATCGGGAAGCCGAACGTGTCGTGCAACGAGAACACCTCGGCGCCGGCGAGCTCGTTTCGCCCAGCGCTCTTGGCCCCGGCGGCGGCGATGTCGAAGATCGCCGTGCCGGCCCTGAGGGTCTGCCGGAAGGCGTCCTCCTCGGCGTACGCCACTGCGGAGATCCGCCCCCACTCGGCGCCGAGCTCGGGGTAGGACAGCCGCATCTTCGCCAGCGACACCGGCAGCAGCTCGGGCAGCGTGGGTTCGTCGACGCCCAGCAGCCGCATCGATCGCACCGCGCGGCGCAGGATCCGGCGCAGCACGTAGCCGCGCGCCTCGTTGCCGGGTGTGACGCCGTCGCTGATGAGCATGAGCCCACTGCGGACGTGGTCGGAGACCACCCGCAGGCGTACGTCGTCGTCGTGGTTGGCGCCGTAGGTCTTGCCGGCCAGCTCGGCGGCCCGGGTCAGCACGGGGTGGACCTCGTCGATCTCGTAGATGCTGCCCTTGCCCTGCAGCACCATCGCCATCCGCTCCAGCCCCATGCCGGTGTCGACATTCCTCGCCGGCAGGTCGCCCAGGATCTCGAAGTCGTCGCCCGCGCCTTCGCCTCGCTCGTACTGCATGAAGACGAGGTTCCACAGCTCCATGTAGCGGTCGAGGGCCTTCTCGATGTCGCCTTCCGGGCCGTGCTCGGGGCCGCGGTCGAGGAAGATCTCCGAGTCGGGTCCGCACGGCCCGGGCACGCCCATCGACCAGAAGTTGTCGGCCATACCGAGGCGGTGGATGCGCTCTTCGGGGAGGCCGGCGATCTTCTTCCACAGCGTGACCGCCTCGTCGTCGTCGTGGAAGACGGAGACGTGCAGATCGGGCTCGGGAAGGCCAAGCCCGCCGTCAGCCTGCGGCGTGACGACCAAGTCCCAGGCGTACTCGATCGCGCCCGCCTTGAAGTAGTCGCCGAAGGAGAAGTTGCCGTTCATCTGGAAGAACGTGCCGTGCCGGTCGGTCTGGCCGACCTCTTCGATGTCGGTGGTGCGCACACACTTCTGCACACTCACCGCACGGTCGTACGGCGGCTTCTCCTCACCGAGGAAGAAGGGCTTGAACGGCACCATCCCGGCCCCCACGAACAGCAGGGTTGGGTCGTCCAGAAGCAGCGAGGTGCTCGCCACCAAGGTGTGGTCGCGCTGCTCGAAGTGCGACAGGAACCGACGCCGGATCTCAGCCGTGTCCATCTGTGCCGCCCTCTCCTCTGCCGGGGGCGGTCTCGTCCGCGTGGCCTGGCGCCGGCGGGCCCTGAAGCAGGCCCGGCGCACCGCCCGACCGCAGCTGCTCACGCAGCTCGGTCTCCCGCTCGGCCATGCCGGCGGCGACCTCGTCCCGCAGCATCCGCGCTCCCGTCCCGTAGGCGGCCACCCGGGCCGCGATCCCGTCGGGGGTGAGGTTCTCGGCGGTCCGCTTCGCCTTGACCAGCGCGTAGACGCTCGACGCCGCTCCGGCGGCGAACCAGAACGCCCGGCTCATGGTCTCCACCCCTGCGATGGTGCCTTGTGCGCATTGCGGCGTCGCCGCATTTTCCGCTGCTGCTTGAGCTCCTTGCGTACGGCGTAGGCGACCCGCATCCGGTGCTCGTCGTCGAGCGCCCTGCGCACCCCGTGCGAGAACGCCGCCACCTTGATCAGCGGGCCTGCCAGCGTCACCGACGCGACCCGGGAGGCCGACACGTCGCCGTCG
>JACCUS010000005.1 GCA_013811715.1 Nocardioidaceae bacterium | reverse complement strand
CTCACGCTGGCCCAGCAATGGGACCTCACCGCGGCCGAGGTGTCGCGGAACATCCACGCGCACCCGACCTTGAGCGAGGCCGTGAAGGAGGCTGTCCACGGCCTCTCCGGCCACATGATCAACTTCTAGAACCGACTACCTGGCGCGATCTAAAGTGAAACCTCAGGCGACCAGGACTGCAACCTCGCGCGGAGATAGGTGCAACGTCGCGCGGAGACGTTACTTTGGCCCGGCGAACCAGGCGGCCAGCTGGTCGAACCCCTCGTCGAGGCTCACGCGCGGCGCCCAGCTCAGCGCCTCGCGGGTCCACCGCTGGTCGAACCAGTGAGCTGTGGTGAGCTGCTCGACGAGGAACCGTGTCAACGGTGGGGTGTCCCGTCGGTCCCGAAGACTCCATACCCCGTCGAACACGGCGCCGGCGACACGGGCGGGCGCGACTGGCACCCGCCCGCGTGGTCCGGGCACCCCTGCGGCGGCGCAGAGCCTCGCCAGGATCTCCGCCACCGTCCGCGGCTCACCGTTGGACACGACGAGCGCCTCGCCGTGCACGGCCGGGCCGGCGTCCAGCGCTGCGACGAGCGCGTCCACGGCGTTGTCGACGTAGGTGGTGTCGATCAGTGCGGCGCCAGACCCGATGACCGGGAGCCGCCCGGTCCGGGCGCGAGACACGATCTTGCCGACGAGCTGGGTGTCGCCGGGACCCCACACCAGATGGGGCCGGATGCAGACCACAGCCAGCGGGGGCGAGTCGGCAGCAAGCGCCTCTTGTTCGGCGACCGCCTTGGATCGTGCGTAGTGCCCGCGGGCGGTGGCCGGGTCTGCAGGCAACGCGGCGACACCCACGAGCGGGTGTCCGGCGTGCGCGACGGCCGGTGTTGACACGTGCACGAGGCGCCCGACTCCGCCCGACCGGCAGGCTGCCACGACGGCGGATGTCCCCTCGATGTTGGCGCGCGCGTACTCCGCCCACTTCCCCACGACGTCGACCTTCGCCGCCAGGTGCACGACGGCGTCCTGACCGGCTGCGGCGCGCCGCACCGCGGAAGAATCCGCGACGTCTGCCAGCACCTCTGCGCACGGCAGGCCCGACGGCCGCCGCTGCAGTACCGTGACGTTGTCGCCGCGAGCCAGCAGCGCTCGTGCCGTGCACCCGCCCAGCATCCCGGTGGCCCCGGTGACGAGCACCTTCACGGCCCAGACCTCAAGCCCGGTCCCCGGCGAGGATCCGCCCGGCCCAGTCCGCCAGGGCCTGGTGATCGACCTTCGACGCGTGCCGGACGTCTACGGGCAGCGCCGACGCGACGAGCACCGCTGCCACGTCGACTTCGGCGGCTGCTCGTACGGCGTCGATGAGCGGCTGCGGCGCCACCGGCGACGACCAGCGCGCTGGTCGTCGCCCCTCGGGCACCACCACGAGCACGACCTGTACGGCGCCGAGCGGGCCGATCCCCACGGCGGCGGCCGACCTGACCGACTCCAGCGCCTCGACGCGCTGCTCGATCCCGACGGGGGTGATCACCCCGTGCGCGGTGCTCAGCACCTGTTCGAGTCTGCCCTCGAACCACAAGCGGCCCTGCGGGTCGAGATGTCCCACGTCCCCGGTGCGGTGCCAGCCGGCGTCGCGTGAGCTCCACCGCTGTGTCGCCCAGAGCGCGTCGTAGCGGTCCTTGACGTGGTCTGCCCGTACGCACACCTCTCCGGTCTGGCCCGGCCCAGTGGTCAACGGACTGTCCGCGGCCCCCGTTGCCGAGAGCGGGCTCACGGCGACGCCGACCCCGGGCAGCGGGCGCCCCACGCATACACCCTCGCCGCATCCGGCTGCCTCGATCTCCTGGAGCGATATGTCGGTGACGGGCAGCACCTCCGTCATGCCGTACGGGGTACGGGTCTGTGCCGCGGGCAGCAGCGCACGCAAAGACCGCAGCAGGCGAACTGGGACGGGGGCTCCTGCGGACATCAACAGCCGCACCCGGCCCAGCGCGGCCCGCTGCGCGGACGAGAGGCCTGCGGCCGTCGAGAGCACGCTGCGAAGCGCCGCCGGGGAGGCGAAGACGACGGTGGCCTCGATCGCGTCCACGGCGTCGGCCAGCGCAGCGGCGGTGAGCGTGCCGGGGGAGGAGACGTCCATGACCGGGACCGCCGAGCCGATACCAAGGCCAGGGCCGTAGAGGGCGAACGGCGCGAATGCGGCCACGATGCGGTCCTGCTCGCTCAGGCCGTAGGTCGACCGGATGAGCTCCAGCTGTGCATGCACCTGCCGGTGCCGGTAGACGACACCCTTGGCCGGCCCGGTCGCGCCGGAGGTGAACACCACCGCGCACTCGTCGTCGGGCGCCGCGCCAGGTGCCGGTGGCGCGCTGCGGCCCCTGTCAGCGACATCTGCCAGGCTGAGCCCCGCACCAAGCGCCCGCAGCACCGCCCGCGGCACCGATCCGGCGGCGATGCGGGTCCCCGGCAGTCGCATCGCCCACGCCGCCGCGAGGCCCTGGGCCGTGCCGATGACGTGGTCCACCCGGGCGCCGCGCAGGGCTCGACCCATGCCCAGTACTCCCAACCCCTTGTCGGCCACCACCACGACGGCGCCGGCACGCCAGACGGCGTACACCGCCACGGTGAGATCCACCGAGGGCGGCACGAGCAGCGCGACCCGTTCCCCGGGCCGAACCCCGATGGCGGCCAGCCCCGACGCGAGCTCACCCACCCGGCGCTCCAGGAGCTCCCAGCTCACCGTCACCCGGCCGACCTCGACGACGGCGGGGCCAGTGTCCCCGGCCCGCGCGATGAGCCGCTCCGACAGCGACGAGGCCGTCGCCGCAGACGCGGCACCGATGGGGGCGGCAGCAGCCGGATCGACGGGTTCCTCGAGGTCCGTCACCCACTGGACGACGGCACCGGCGTACTGGGGGGCGTCCTCGGTCACCAGGTGCGACGCCTGCTCGTAGCGGTGCGCCTGCGCTTGAGGCAGGCGTTGCAGCAGGTCATCGAGGTACGGCTGACGGAACACGGGGTCGCGTGGTCCCCACAGCAGCAGGGTGGGGACGTCGAGCGAGCGGGTGCTCTCGGCGATGAGCTCGAGCGCTCGGCGGCTTGGGTGGTCCGGCTCGAACGGGATGTCGGCGACGAAGTCAGCGACGGGCCCTCGCCGGTCCGCAGTCGTGTACGGCGCGGCGAAGGCCGCCCGGATGTCGGCTGGCAGAGGCGGGCGGGACAGCGCGGTGGCCGCGCGGACGAAAGTCGGCGTTCGGGCGCAGACGGCCATACGCAGGGCTGACGACCGGCTGAGCCGGATGAGGGTCGGGCCGGCCAGCCCCTCGGGCAGGTGCACGGCCGTGTTGGTCAGCACGATGCCGCGCAGCAGCGCACGGTGCTCGGCCGCCCACCCCAGCGAGACGGGCCCACCCCAGTCGTGCCCGACCGTGACGACCGGGCCAGCAACACCCAGGACGGCGGTGAGTGCACCGAGGTCGGACACCCGCTGGGCCAGGGTCCGCGGCGCACCTCCCCGTCCGGAAAAGCCCATGCCCAGCTGGTCGGGAGCGAGCACCCGCCACGCTGGGGGCGCCTCGGCAAGAAGCCGACGCCACATGTAGGACCAGGTGGGGTTCCCGTGCACGCACAGCAGAGTCACCCGCGGATCGGTCGCCTGGTTGTCGAGCACGTGCCACGTCTGCTCGCAGCCGTCACGGTCCACGACCCGGACAAGACGCGACCAGTCGGGGTCAAGTCCGGGCAGGTGAGGAGGCAGGCGGGCGGCCTGCGTCACCAGCGGATCTCGGTGCACGAAGCGTTCAGCCCCGACCCGATGCCCATGAGCAGCACCCGGTCACCCGCCTTCAGATCCTGCACCTCCTTGGCCAGCGTGTAGGGGACGGAGGCCGGCCCGATGTTGCCGTACAGCGGGAAGGTCAGTGGCACCCGGGCCTCATCGATCCCGAGGGTGCGGCACAACGCGCTCGTGTGGACCTGGGAGATCTGGTGGATGATGTAGCGATCCATCCCAGCGGCCCAGTCGAACTCCTCGGCAGCCCCTTCCCACAGTGCGGCTGACAGCTCCAGACCCGCTTCGAGCAAGAGCTTGGAGTCGGTCCGTATCATCTCGATGTCCCCGACGCACAACGCGTGGTGCTCGGTGCTTGCGCGGGTCGCACCTCCGACCACGCGGTGCCCCTCGGGGTGGCGGTCTGCTGGCCCGAGGACCGTGGCCGCCGCCCCTGACCCGAGGGTGAGCGTGGCGAATTCGTCCATCACCTGGGTCGCGGTGACCTGCGGTCCTGAAAGCCGCGCGATTGTCGCCTCCTGGACGGCACGTGCGTCCTCGCCGTTGACGACCAACGCGTAGTCGATCTGGCCGCAGTCGATCATGGCGGTAGCGATCTGGATGCCGTTGACGAAGCCCAGGCAGGCGTTGGCGACGTCGAAGTTCAGGCAGTGCGGACCCAACCCCAAAGAGTGATGCACTGCTACCGCTGTCGAGGGCTCCAGATGTGCCTGGCTCACCGAGGTGTTCACCATGAGCCCGATCTGAGTGGCGTCGATGCCCGACTCGGCGAGGGCTTTCGCGCCTGCCATCGCAGCGCCGTCGGCGTACGTGACGTCGTCGGCCCACCAGCGACGCTCCCGGATCCCGACCACCCGCTCGAGCAGACCGGGACGCATCCCCAACCGCCGATAGGTCACCGCAAGCCGCTCGTCGAACGCCGCCGACGTGACGACGCGTGGCGCATCCACAGCCTGGACCGCCAGCAGGCAGGCGTTGGATGAGCGATAGATCCGCTGGCCAGTCATGCACTCCCTCTCGTGTCCCGCGCCATGTCGTCGTGGCCCGAGTAACCGTCCGCGCAATGTACCCGGTCGGAACAGCGCATAAACGTCGAGGCATGCCGACCACCCGCGCGCGTCGGTCGGTTTGTCGGGCGACACGAGATCTGGTGCCTACGAATGTTTGGGTCTGCGGCTCCTGGGAACAATCACTTTCATCCAGACTGCCCCAACCCGGCAGCGACGCTTGCGAGACCGCGGAGGTGCCCCCAGCATGGCGTCAATAGGTCACATGAGCTCTCTCGAGCAGTCAAACTCTGCTGTGTCGTCGCACCACCCCCGTCCACATCAGCGTCATATGAGTCTCTACACGGACCTGTCGAAGGCGGTCCGCGAGCGCGGACTGCTGCGGCGTCGTTTCGGCTATTACTGGAGCCGCATCGCGCTGGCGATAGGCGCGTTCGGCGCCATCTGGGCTGGCGTGTTTCTGTTGGGCAACTCATGGTTCCAGCTGCTCCTCGCAGCTGCTCTGGGCATCGTGGTCACGCAGTTCGGGTTTCTCGGGCACGACGCTGCGCACCACCAGATCTTCTCGTCTGCTGCGTGGAGCGAGTGGACGTCTCGCCTGCTGGCCGGTGTTTTCGCCGGACTGAGCTACGGCTGGTGGAAGGCCAAACACAACCGCCACCACGCTGCCCCGAACCAGGAGTCCCGCGACCCAGACATTGCCCCGGGCGCGATCGCGTTCACCCGAGCCATCGCGGCCCGCCGCACCGGCTTGGCTGGCTGGTTCGTCCGGCGCCAAGGATGGTTCTTCTTCCCGCTACTCACCCTGGAGGGGTTGAACCTGCACGTTGCGAGCCTCCGAACGCTGGTGCGACCGAGCACTGTTACGCATCAGCGCGTCGAGGCCGCGATCGTCCTTAGCCGGCTCGCGGCGTACATCATCGTGCTGTTGGTGGCACTGCCGCCGGGCAAGGCAGCGGCGTTCTTCGGCGTCCAGATGGCGCTGTTCGGACTGTGCTTGGGTGGGGCGTTCGCGCCGAACCACACGGGGATGCCGATCGTCCCGCCCACGGCGAAGATCGACTTCCTGCGCCGCCAGGTGCTGATGTCGCGCAACGTGCGCGGCGGGCCGTTGGTCGGCTTCGCCATGGGCGGTCTGAACTACCAGATCGAGCACCATCTCTTTCCCAGCATGCCCCGCCCGAACCTCAAACAGGTGCAGCCACTCGTGCGCGAGTACTGTGCCAAGCACGGGGTCAGCTACAGCGAGGTCGGCTTCTTCGAGTCCTACGGAATCGTCGTGACCTATCTCAACGATGTCGGGCTGAGAGCACGCGAGCCGTTCACCTGCCCACTCGTGTCGCAGTACCGCAGCACCTAACGCCTGGGCAGGAGGCGGTGGCGAACGACGGCCGACAGCTCCTTCAGTTCGCGACTCCGCATCCCACGCAGCGCCACGACGTACACCGCCAGCAGTACGGCGATCAACGCCACGAGCCGAACTGCAGAGTCATTCCGGACAGCAACAATGCGACACAGGTCGGATTTTGGCGCCGGTTCTAGCCGTTCGGCAGGCAACAATCCGGCACAGGTCGGATCTTGGTTGCCGCCGCCCATCCCGACGGCGAAACTTCGTACCACGGTGCGCCCTCATGGGCGCCACAATGCTGAACCGGGGTCCGTGCTGAGCCGCCTGTCGGAATCGAACCGACGACCTTCTCATTACGAGTGAGACGCTCTGCCGACTGAGCTAAGGCGGCGACGCCCCGCTGAGGACGCGGAGCCGACGGGAGAGATTAGCACTCGGTCCCGTCTTCAGGCGGCGTCCCCTCGACGAGGTAGGTGTTGATGGCGTCGTCGATGCAGGAGTTGCCCATCCCGTAGGCGGTGTGGCCGTCGCCGTCCCGGCTCAGCAGCACCCCCGACTCCAGCGTCTCGGCCAGCTTGACCGCACCCTCGTACGGCGTCGCGGGGTCCCTCGTCGTCCCCACCACCACGATCGGGGCCGCGCCCGCGGCAGAGTAGTCGGGGTGCGGCTCGGCCGCCTCGACCGGCCAGTTCGAGCAGGCGTATGGCCACCACATCGCAGCGACTCCGAACGTGGGGGACGCCTCGATGAAGTCGCCGCCACCGGCTTGGATCTCCTCGATGCTGGCGTCGTCCGGGTGGTCCAGGCAGTTGACCGCCGGTTGCGCCTCCAGCCCGTTGTTGGCGTAGGTGCCGTCCGGCTGACGCTCGGCGTACAGGTCGGCCAGGAAGAGCAGGTCGTCGCCACTCCCGTCGAGCGCGGCGCGCAACGCGTCGGTCTCGTACGACCAGCTGTCGCGGCTGTACAGCGGCACGATCACCCCGAGGAACGCCAGCCCCTCGGTCACCTCGCGACCGCTCGAGGTGGGCAGCGGGTTCTCGTCGATCTCCTCGAACAGCTGGATCAGCCGCTCACGCGAGTCCTCGACGGTGTCACCGAGTGGGCAGTCGCCCTGGGCCACGCAGTACTCCAGGTACGCCGTCAGCGCCACCTCGAACCCTGCCGCCTGGTCGATCGCCGCCTGCCGGGGGTCGGCCAGCGGGTCGATCGCGCCGTCGAGCACCAGCCGGCCGACGTTCTCGGGGAACAGCGCGGCGTAGGTGGCCCCGAGGTAGGTGCCGTACGACGCCCCGAAGAAGTTGAGCTCCTCGTCCCCGACCACCGCCCGGATGATGTCAATGTCACGGGCGGCCTCCACCGTCGAGACGTGCCCGAGCAGCTCGCCGGAGTGGGTCTGGCATCCCTCGGTGAAGTCGGCCCAGTCCGCTTGGAACTCGTCGAGCTCACCCGGATCGTCAGGTGTCGGGTCAGAGGAGACGTACTCGTCGAGCTCGGCGTCGGAGAGGCAGTCCAGGGGCGTGCTGCTCGCCACCCCACGCGGGTCGAACCCGACGACGTCGTACACGTCGGTGACGGTGGAGTCGAACGCCGCGTAGCCGAGGTAGTCGATGCCCGAACCCCCGGGACCACCGGGGTTGATCAGCAGCGACCCGATGCGGCTGGACTCGTCGCCGGCCAGGTTGCGCGCGGCCCTGACTGTGACGGCCTCACCGTCGGGGTCGGCGTAGTCGAGCGGGACCCAGATTTCGGCGCACTCGTCGGCGCTCCCGCAGCCCTCCCACGTCACCTGCTGGTCGTAGAACCGGTCCAGGCCCTCGCCATCCGGCCCCTCGCCGATGCCCTCGGGCAGGTCGTCGGGCGACTCCTCGGTCGTCTGGTCGGTGGGCGACGGGGTCGACCCCGACGTGGTCTGCTCCGTGGGGACGCTCGTCGAGGTGGTCTCGTCGTCGTCCCCGACCAGGTCCTCGGCGCCTCCGCAGCCGGCGGCAAGGACGGCGGCCGCGGCCGCCGTCGCGATCAACCGACGGAGTCGGGGTCTGGTCATGGGTGTAGGTCCTTCGTCGGTGTCGGCATTTCTCGCCACCCTACGTGTACGCCGGGTCGCAGCCACGCGCCGTCACCAACCTGTGCCTTTCCATGACATTCCTCCGTGAGCCGGCGGGGACTCACGAGGGTCAGCGGCTGGTGACGGAGCCGGTGGTGTCGCTGAAGTCGGTCTGGGCGATGAAGCAGATGACCTGGTGCCCGCCGTCGTCGTCCCACACGCTCTCGGTCGGCACGAGGTAGTAAGGCTGCAGGCCAGTCGGGCTGGCTGGCCCGAGGTAGTCAAGCGCCGCCTGTTGGCACTCCTGGCCGGCGCGCTGCTCGAGGGCAGCCTGGCCCGGGTAGGCATCGCCCTCGACGGGGATGACGCCCGCCGCCTCGGCGTTGTGCTCCTCGGCACAGGGAACACCGGTCAGGTCGAACGTGTTGACCTCTGTCGTCGCATCGAGGCCGGGGATCGACACGCAGTCCCCGGTGCGGATGTCGCCGAAGCCGATCCGCCCCTCCTCGACGATCACGCCAGCCTCGTTTCGCTCGGCCTGCATGGCGCCGACCCAGACGACGAGTGCGACCGTGGCCACCGTCCACAGGGCGGCGATGATGATCGCGGAGATCGCGAGGCCCTTGCCGCGCTCTCGTGACTTGCCGATCTTGACCAGCGCGACGATGGCCAGCGGAACGGCCACGAGCAGGCCGACACAGGGCAGCACGATCGCGACGATGAAGGACGCGATCGCCAGACCACTCCAGCCGGGGTCACCGCTCGTGCCGGTGTCATAGCCATGCGGGCCGCCCGGGTAGCTCGGAGCACCGAGGTAGGCGTTGGGATCTGGGCTGCCGTAGCTGCCCTGGGGCGGCGGGTAGCCCGGCTGGTTCTGCTGACCGGGGTAGCCGGACTGGCCTGGTTGGCCGGGATAACCGGACTGTCCGGGGTAGCCCGGCTGGCTCGACCCCGGGTACAGCTCGCCGCCCCTGCCGCCAGACGCGTCACTCATGCAGTCCGCCTCTCAGCGAGATCATCAACGCCTCCAAGGCGAGGGGAGGCGACACCTCGCCCTCGAGAGCCTCCCGGGTGGCGAAGATCGCAGCGAGTCGTGCTGAGGTGATCTCGCCCGTCGTGCTCCGCGCCATCGTATCGATGTCGTGCCGCAGTTCTTCGTTGATCAGCTCAGATCGTGAGCCGAGCTGCACCGACACGACATCACGGTAGAACGACGCCAGGTCGAGCAGCGACCGGTCGATGGCGTCGCGCACGAAGCGCTTGGACCGCTGCTTCTGGTTGCGCTGCAGCTCCTTCTGCGCAGCGGCGAAGCCGGAGGCTTTGACCCCGCGGGTCCCAGCGCCGAAGGACAGCTCGAGGTCGGCGGCCTCCTTGCCGTCGAGGGAGTCGATCCTGCCCTGTGCCTCCTCGGTGGCGGCATCACCGATGTTGGCGGCGGCCGTCATGCACGACCCGAGGTCGCTCAGCTGGGTGGGAACCCGAAGCACCTCCCGTCGGCGGTTGCGGGTGGCCTCGTGCAGGGCCAGTGCACGCGCTCGGCCGATATGACCCTGGGATGCACGCGCCGCGAACGCCGCTACAGCAGGTGCGGCCCCCTCGTTGCGGATCAGGTGCTCGGTCACCGCGGCGGTCGGCGGGGTGCGCAGCACGAGGGACCGGCAGCGCGACCGGATCGTCGGGACGACGTCCTCGATCGTCGGGGCGCACAAGAGCCATACGGTGTGCGGAGGCGGCTCCTCGATCGTCTTCAGCAACGCGTCGGCTGCCGGGTCCGTCAGCCGGTCGGCGTCTTCGACGATCAGGATCTGCCACCGACTGCCGGCAGGCGCCAGCGCGGCGTAGCGCACGATCTCGCGGACGGCGTCGACCTTGATCACGGCCTGGTCAGTCACCACACGCCGGACGTCGGCATGCGAGCCGGCCAGCGCCGTACGGCACGCGAGGCAGTCACCGCACCCATCCCGGTCACATTGCAACGCCGCCGCGAACGCCCGAGCCGCGTTCGACCGGCCAGAGCCGGGAGGGCCGGTGAGCAGCCAGGCATGGGTCATGCCCGCCGCGTGCTGCCCACACAGCGCCTTCCCTGCAGCCTCGACCGCCCCTTCGAGCTGTCTGACGAGCTCGTCTTGGCCAACCAGGTCTGCCCAGACGCTCACGTCTGCGCTCCCGAGTGCTTCTCGGCAAGCACCAGGTCGGCGGTGAGTCGCTCGCGGACAGCGATGGCGATCAGGTCGCGATCGAGTCGGCCGTCGATCACCAGGTAGTGGTCGGCGTTGCCGCCGGCCAGCTCGAGGAAGCAGTCACGCACCCGCTGATGGAACAGGACCGGCTCGGCCTCGAGCCGGTCCGGACTCTCGAGCCGTTGCAGCCCGAGCTCCGGCTCGACATCGAGCAGCACGGTCAGATGCGGCCTCAGCTGAGCGGTCGCCCACCGTGCGATGCGCTCGACCTCCAGCGGCATCAGGGCGCGCCCGGCGCCCTGATAGGCGAGGGTGGAGTCGACGTACCGGTCGCTGACCACCACCGCCCCCCGCGCCAACGCCGGCTTGATCAGCTTCTCCACATGCTCGGCCTTGTCTGCGGCGTAGAGCAGCGCCTCCGCCCGATGGTCCAGCTCGCCGGTGCCGTGGTCGAGCAGGATCTGCCGAAGCTGCCGCCCGACCACGGAGTCTCCGGGCTCGTGAGTGAGCACGACGTCGTAGCCCTCGTGCGTCAGCCACTCCCCGAGCAGCCGGGCCTGAGTCGACTTGCCCGCCCCCTCTCCGCCCTCGAGTGCGACGAACACGCCGCGGCGGGCGTACACACCGGTGGTGCCCATCAAGGACTTCCTCAGCTCGCTGCGAATCGTCGTACCGGGTCTGTCGTTCATGTGATGGTAGGAGAAGGCGCCGACGACGACCATCACCACCGCCGACCCGAACATGGTGATCGCCGCGCCGTTGTAGTCCAGCGCCGCCTCGTCGGCGAGAGGCAGCCGATGCTCGCCGATCGCGCCAGCGATCAGCGGGGCCGCCGCGAGAACGAGCGACAGGGACAGTCGGATCAGCGTCTGCACGAACGCGAACGTGCGTCCCCGGAGCGCGTCCTCGACCTCGAGACCGAGCAGCGTGTAGCCGGTGATCCAGGCGCTTCCGGCGAAGAAGCCGAGCAAGACGGCGAGCAGGGACACCACGGCAAGGTTCGCGATGGCTGCGACGAGCGCCAACAAGACACCCGCCGAGACGAGGGAGAACCCGAAGAGCCGCCGCCGCGACATCGCCGCCAGCAGGCGAGGTCCCCGCCACATGCCCAGCGCAAGGCCGGCGAAGACGGCGCCGAACAGCACTCCGTAGCCAGGGTCGCCGCCCCCGAGGTCGTCGACGTACACCCGAGCGAGACCGATCACGACACCGCCCGCCGCGAAGGCGCCAGTGATGCCGATGACCAGGCCGCGGACGACGGGGGTGCGGATCACGTACGCCCAACCCTCGGTGATCGTCCTCCACACGCCCTGCCGATCCGCGAAGGCGAGCGCCGGCCCGCGGGGGATGTCGTGCAGCGTCGCGATCACCAGCCCAGACACGATGAAGGAGGCGGCGTTGAAGTAGAGCGCCAACGCGACCGGCGTGTTGAGCCAGTCCAGCGATACGTTCAGCCCCTTGGTCACCAATGACAGCGCGACGAACAGCCCCGCCGCCGGCAACGCCGACGCGTAGGTGGTCGCGATCGAGACCTGGTTGGCGGCCTCCAGCTTGTCCCGCGGCACCAGGTTCGGGATCGTCGCGTCCTTCGCCGGCAGCCACACCAGGCTGATGGCCTCGATGATGACGGTGGCGACGAGCAGCCAGGTGAAGTCGTTGGCGATCGGAATCGAGACGAACACCAGGCCGCGCAGGATGTCGCCTGCGACGAGTGTCCACCTGCGGTCCAGCCGGTCGGCGATGTAGCCGGCCAGCGGGCCGAGCAGCAGGGCGGGGACGACGCGCAGGAAGAGCACGCTGGCGATGGCATAACTCTGATCCGGGTAGCTGGCGCCGGCCAGCGAGCTGGCCATCGCGGTCAGGGCGAGCAGGCCGAGCCAGTCGCCCAGACTGGAGAGCCCCAACCCGATCCACAGCCGTCGAAACGCCCTTATCCGCAGCACGTTCCCCGGGTTGCTCGGCAGCGAGACGTCTGGCATCAGCCCTGCTACTTGTTCGCCGCGCTCTTCTTGGCGCCGGTCTTCTTGGCGCCGCCCTTCTTTGCGGTCGACTTCTTCGCGCCGGTCTTCTTTGCGGTCGACTTCTTGGCCGCGCTCTTCTTGGCGGTACGACGCTTGGGCGCCGCGCCCTTGGCCCGCTTTTCGCCCAGCAGCTCAGCCGCCCGTTCGATCGTCATCGCCTCTGCCGAGTCGGCCTTGCGCAGCGTCGCGTTGTACTCGCCGTCGGTCACATAGGGCCCGAACCGACCGTCCTTGACGACGACCGGCTGCCCGGTCGCCGGGTCGGCCCCGAGCTCCTTCAGCGGCGCCGATGCGGCTTGTCGGCCACGCTGCTTGGGCTGGGCGTAGATCGCCTGCGCCTGCTCCAAGGTGATCGTGAACAGCTGCTCCTCGGAGTCGATGGACCGGGAGTCGCTGCCCTTCTTCAGGTACGGCCCGTACCGCCCGTTCTGCGCGGTGATCTCCTCACCCGACCCGGGGTCGGCGCCGACGACTCGGGGCAGCGTCAGCAGCTGCAACGCCTGGTCGAGGGTGATGGTGTCGAGCGACATCGACGCGAACAGGCTCGACGTCCGCGGCTTGGCGCTCTTGGCCGCGTCGTCGGCGAGCACTTCGGTCACGTACGGCCCGTAGCGCCCGTTCTTGGCCACCACGGGCCGCCCGGTGACCGGGTCGGTCCCGAGCTCCTGCTCGGCGCCGGTCGGGTTGGCCAACAGCTCGCGAGCCCGCTCCAGCGTCAGCTCGTCAGGGGGCAGGTCCTCGGGCACGTTGGCGCGGGTGCCGGCCGCGTCCTCGACGTACGGGCCATAGCGTCCCACCCGCACGACGACGCCCTCGTCGAGCCCGAAGGTCGACAGCTCCCGAGCGTCTATCTCGCCCAACCCGTTGACCAGGCTCTTCAGCCCTTCCTGCTGGCCCGTCCCGAAGTAGAACGCCGCCAGCTCGGTGGTTGAGTCACGGCGGCCGGCGGCCACCTCGTCGAGCACGTCTTCCATCCCGGCGGTGAAGTTGTAGTCGATGAGCCGGGTGAAGTGCCGCTCCAGGAGCCGCACCACCGAGAAGGCGAGCCACGCCGGCACCAGGGCACTGCCCTTCTTGTAGACATAGCCCCGGTTCAGGATCGTCCCGATGATGGAGGCGTACGTCGACGGGCGCCCGATCTCCCGCTCCTCGAGCTCGCGGACCAAGGTGGCTTCGGTGTACCGGGCGGGCGGCCTCGTCTCGTGGCCGGCCGACTCGAGCGCCGCGACGACCAGCGCGTCGCCTTCGGCCACATCGGGCAGGCGGGTCTCCCGGTCGTCACGCTCGGTGTCGGGATCGTCGGCGCCCTCGACGTACGCCTTGAGGAACCCGTGGAACGTGATCACCCGACCGGTCGCCGAGAACTCGCACACCTCACCGGTGCTCGCGGTCGCCCCGATCCGCACCGCCACCGAGCGGCCCTCGGCGTCCTTCATCTGCGACGCCACGGTCCGCATCCAGATGAGCTCGTAGAGCCGGAACTCGTCCCCCGACAGCCCGGTCTGCGCCGGGGTGCGGAAATGCTCGCCGGCGGGCCGGATCGCCTCGTGTGCCTCCTGGGCGTTCTTGACCTTGCTCTGGTAGGTGCGTGGGGAGGCCGGCAGGTACTCGCGCCCGAACAGCTCGGCCACCTGCGCCCGTGCCGCCGTGACAGCCCCCACCGACATGGTGATCGAGTCGGTGCGCATGTAGGTGATGAAGCCGTTCTCGTACAGCCGCTGGGCGACCTGCATGGCGCGCGACGCGCCGTAGCCGAGCTTGCGGGACGCCTCCTGCTGCAGCGTCGTGGTCCGGAACGGGGCGTACGGCGACCGCCGGTACGGCTTGGACTCCACGGAGCGGACCGCGAACGACTGATCGCGCAGGCCTGCCGCCAGCGCTGCGGCGCGCGCCTGGTCGAGGTGGGCAATCTCGGCACCCGGCCTGACCTCGCCGAGGGAGGTGAAGTCGCGCCCCTGCGCGACCCGCTGGCCATCGACGCTCCACAGCCGCGCCGGGAACGTCTGGGGGGACTTGCCGGCACCGGCGTCGAACGTCGCCTCCAGATCCCAGTACGCCGCCGCGCGGAAGGCGATCCTCTCACGCTCTCGGTCGACGACGAGCCGGGTCGCCACCGACTGGACGCGGCCGGCCGAGAGGCCGCTCATGACCTTCTTCCACAGCACCGGCGAGACCTCGTAGCCGTAGAGCCGGTCCAAGATGCGCCGGGCCTCCTGGGCCTCGACCAGGTCGTCGTCGATGTCTCGGGGGTGCGCGACAGCGGCGGCGATCGCCTCTGAGGTGATCTCGTGGAACACCATGCGCCGTACCGGGACCTTCGGTTTCAGCTCGTCGTACAGGTGCCAGGCGATCGCCTCGCCCTCGCGGTCCTCATCGGTGGCGAGGTAGAGCTCGTCGGCGTCCTTCAGCAGCGACCGGAGCTTGGTGATCTGTGGCTTCTTGTCCTTCGGCACCACATACACCGGCGTGAAGCCGTCATCGACGTTGACGCCTAGCCGCCCCCACGCCTCGCCCTTGAACTTTGCCGGAACCTCGCTGGCGTTGTTGGGCAGGTCGCGGATGTGGCCGATGGAGGACTCCACGACGTAGCCGCGGCCGAGGAAGCCCGAGATCGTGCGCGCCTTGGCGGGCGACTCCACGATGACGAGCTTGTGTCCAGCGTTTGCCACCTTGCTGTACTCCTGTTGTCTGGCCGGTTCGGGGTCGATCGCTATCGAGGACGGTGTGTCCTGCTGCGGAGAACGGTAACGCGTCCGAGCTCTGGCGCTACTCTGCCAGCCGACTGGGCGGGTCGGGTCCGAGCCGCCCCACGATTGTGGCTGAAGACTCGCCCGGTGGGCGCCGCCAGGTTTCAGCCACAAGGAGAGGAGGGGCGAGTGCCGGTGGCTACGGCCCTTGCGTGGCGGCCGACTCGTCCTTCTTGATCGACTCTTCGAACGTGGCGTGCCACGTCTCCGGCGAGGTCAGGTCTGGCAGCGCGGCCTTGTATTGCTCGACCAGCCGCGGCCACTCCTTGGCCAGCCGCACGTGGATGGCGATCGAGCGCCCCATCAGGTCGCGAAACAGCTCAGGTTGGCGCTTGTACCAGGAGGCTGCCGTGCCGTCTGCGGAGGAGACGAGGGCGGAGTCGAGCTGCGAGAGCAGCCACCACCGCAGGTCCACGTGAGCGACGCTCAGCTCCGGGTTCTTCTTGGCCAGCTCGCGGACCGGCATCACCTGGCGGACCGCCCCGACGGCCATCGTCTTGGCGCGCCCGAACCTGCCGAAGGGCGCGACGAACTCCCTCCCCTTGCGGGGCGGCTTACGCCGACGCGCCTTCGGGAACTTGTCGAGGTCGGTCTCCGACCTTGAGTCGTCGTACCCCTTGCGCAACTCTCGGATCTCGGGAAGCCGCTCCAGCACGTCCCGGTGCATACGCTGCGGCCCTTCGAGAATGTCCTCGATGGCCATCAGGCCGAGTTCTGCCGGCCCGTACTGCATGGAGAGCAGGTGCCTGACCTGCGTCTCGAAGCTCTCACGGACCAGCCGTCCGCCGCGGTCATACGGCGAGTGCAGGAGCGCGGCGATGATGCGGTTGCGGCGGTGGAAGTACGCCTGCCAGTCGATCGTGTCGTCCTTCTCGTGCCACGGCACGTGCCAGACGGCCACGCCGGGGAGGGTGACGGTCGGGTAGCCTGCCTCCCTCGCTCGCAGGCCGAACTCGGCGTCGTCCCACTTGATGAACATCGGCAGCGAGAGCCCGATCTCCTCGATCACCTTGACCGGGATCAGGCACATCCACCAGCCGTTGTAGTCGACGTCGACCCGCCGATGCAGCCAATGCGTCGAGCGCAGCGAGTGCATGGCGAAGTTGTGCCCGTGCCAGGTGTGCGGGGCGGGACCCCAGAACCAGCGGTACTTCCCGACCGTCTCACCGAAGGCGTGCAGCACCGAGCGGTCGTAAAGGCTGAACATCTGTCCCCCGACAAGCGTCGGCTGCTTGGCCAGGTCGGCGAACGCTACCGCCCGCAAGATCCCCTCCGGCTCGCACACCACGTCGTCGTCGAGGAGGAGCACATAGTCGACCTCGCCCTTGGCGCTGGTCTCGTCCATAGCCCGGGAGAATCCGCCTGACCCGCCAAGGTTGCCCTGCTCGATCAGCCGAAGCTTCGAGCCCAGCGCAGCAGCGGCCTTCGGGTACATCTCGTGGTCTTTGACCTTCTTGGTGCCTTGGTCGACGATGAGGATCTCGTCGAGGATGTCCAAGATTGCCGGTTGGCCAGCCAGGTTGACGAGCTGGTCGACGCAGAACTCGGGGCGGTTGAACGTGGTGATTCCGATGGAGAGCCTGCCCGAGTCCATCTGGTCGGTCTCGAATCCCCACACCGCCTGTTCGATGGTGATCGGGCCCTCGCCAGCCTCGACGTCGAACCAGTACCAGCCACCGTCGATGAAGGGTTTGAGCGACAGGTCGAACTCGAGGGTCTGAGTGCCGGTGGAGTCGACGACGGCCGCGTCGGCACGCTGCACGTGGCCCTTCGAGGTGGATCGGTAGACGATGATCGAGCCTTGGCCGGACACCCGCATGACGAGACGCACGCTCTCGAGCTGGGTCCACCGGCGCCAGTAGCTGGCGGGGAATGCGTTGAAGTACGTGCCGAACGTCAGCCGGCGCCCCGACTTGACGATCGCCCCGACGTTGCCGGTGATTGTGCCGAATCCGCCCACGGCCTCTTCGGCGGATTCGCTGCCGGTCAGCTTCGACTCCCCCTCGGGCTCCTCGTCGTCGTCGTCGCTGGCTCCCGCCTGCCGCGACGTGCTCTCACCGGCGCTGAAGTTGGAGACGCCACCGACATACAGCGGGCGAATGTCGAGTTCCTGGTCGGGGCGGATGATGGTGCGCTGCACGACGCGGAAGCCGGCAGGTGCTGCCACTTTTCCAGCAGTCTCGTGCGCGGAAGCCTCGGCGGTCTCAGTCAAGGTGATGTCCTAGGTGCAAACAGGTGGGAGCGACGGATTATGACGACTCGGTCACGGTATCAGCCATCACCTGCGGCGGCCCAGGACGCGTGTCGGCCCTACCATGAGCACGTGCCGCGTACTGATGCCAAGCGAGTCTTCTTCCACGTCGGGGCGCCGAAGACCGGCACGACGTACCTGCAGCACGTCCTCTTCCAGAACCGCGACACGTTGGCCGCCGACGGCGTGCTGTACCCCTACAGCGACTTCGGCCAGTCCTTCCGCTCGATGCAGGACTTCCGCGGCGTCGGCTGGGGCAGCACGCGTGCCGCGGAGTTCAAGGGCGAGTGGGCCGCGGTCGCCAGCCGATCCCGCGACTGGAAGGGCCACACCGTGGTCATCTCCAACGAGCTACTCGGCGGTTCCGCGCCAGAGCGGATCGCCAAGGGTGTCGCGAGCATCGCACCCGCCGAGGTCCACGTCGTCTTCTCCGCTCGAGACTTCGCCCGACAGCTGGTTTCGGACTGGCAGGAGCACATCAAGCACAAGCACACGGTGACGCTGGAGAGGTTCGTCGACGACCTGATCGAGCTGGGGCACGACGCGCCCGAGCCCTTCGGGGAGCTGTTCTGGGGCATGCACGACGCCGGCCACGTGCTGGAGCGGTGGGCGGCGGTCGTTCCCGTCGAGAACATCCACATCGTCACAGTCCCCCAGTCGGGCGCGCCGAAGGACACCCTGTGGCGCCGCTTCTGCGCGGTGACCGGCCTCGACCCCGACGGCTACGACTCCGAGACCGATCAGGTGAACCCGTCGATGGGGGTCGTCGAGACCGAGCTGGTCCGTCGGATGAACTTCGATGTGCAGGGGATGCCCGCACAGCACTACGACCCGCTCGTGCGCAAGCTGCTCGCCGAGGAGATCCTCGGCGGCCAATCTCCGAAGCTGATGTTGCCCACAGGCCGAATGGACTGGGTGACGCAGCGGTCTCGGCAACTCGTCGACGAGGTGAAGGCGGCCGGCTATCCGGTCGAGGGCGATCTGCAGGACCTGATACCGCGGGCGGCCGACCACGCTGCATACGTCTCTCCGACGGATCTGACCGACGCCGAGTTGGCGCCCGCTGCGATGCGCGCGGCCACCGGACTGCTGCGCCACACTGGCCGCCAGCGCCGGCGCATCACGGAGCTGCAGCAGGCGGCGCGGGGTTTGCGGCCGCCTCGCCGCGGACCACGCACGCGGGCGAAGGTGTTCTACCGCCGCGCCCGCGGCAGGGCCCGCCGCGTCCTCAAGCGCTGACCCGCGCCCACGTGGTCACGCGGGGAGAACGCGTCCGTTCAGGTGCGCTTGCGGGTTGAGGCGCCGCGGTGCCTGGACTTGAGCATGTCGAAGACGACGTCGAGCAGCGCGTCCACGACCTCATCGTCGGTGACGTCGTCGGGTGTCTTGGCGGCCGCCCGCTTCTTCTCGGCCCTGGTCGGCTCGGCCGGCACCAGCTCGTCAAGAGAGCCCACGACGTCGTACCCGGCCCGCTCCATCGCGCCGACCTTCTGCACCGACAGCTCGTGCAGCGCCTGCCGCTGCTCCGCCGTGAGCGGCAGCTTGGTGGTGTCCTCGACAGCGCCGGCCAGCACGTCGAAGAGGCCGCGACGGACGATGCGCCGATAGCGCATGACGCTCAGGTGCTGCCCGTGCCGCACGTTGAGGCGCCGCAGCAGCTCCGCCGAGGTGACCCCGATCGAGGGGTTGGCGGCGGAGACCTTGGCCGGGTACCGCGTGCCGTCGACCCCGAGGACACCGGCGAACCGGTGCCACAGCAGATCCGGCGCAGCCCCCGACAAGGGTGCCGTCACGACGTGGATATGGCGCGGGTCGATCCCCTGGGCCCACCGGGCGAGGGCGCCTTCGGCGTCCTGCGCGTTCCAGAACCCCTTGGCCATGCCGGTTTTGCGCTTTCCGAGCACGTCGGCGACGAAGTCCCCGTAGGCCAGCGTGTTCCCGTTCTTCATCCGCTCCTGCCACACCGCAGGCACCTGGCGGACGAGGTCCCGCGCGGTGTAGATGACATGAACCTCCGCGTCGCCCCAGGCGTCGAGGACGCGGTTGGCCATCTCGTTGCCGAGGTAGACGAAAAGCTCACTGGAGATCACCGTGGTGTGCCCGGGCCACTCTCGCGCCGCCCCGACCGTCGTGTCCCAGTGGCCGCGGATGTCCTGACCGAACTTCCGCTTCTCCGACAGGTTGCGCAGGTCCCACAGCGTCGTGTGGTGCGCGTCCCCGGAGATCGTCGGGTAGAGCACTCCGGCTTCCTGCAGTGCCTCCCGGTTCTGGTGCAGGGTCTCTTGCAGGTACGTCGTGCCGGTCTTGGGGGCCCCGATGTGGACGAACACCCGGTCGCTCATGAGGAGAGCCTCCTCTTCGCTCGCTGCACCATGGTGCGTGCCCTGCGACTCAGCGTCGCGGGGGAGGCGCGGCCAGGCAGTGGTCTCGCGGCGAGTGTTCCGAGGATCCGCAGGGCCAGGTCGAGAACCTCGCCGTCGGTGACCTCGTGGGGCATCGGGCCTTCGGGCGCGGCCGGCTCCGAGCGCAGGTCCTCCAGGTCACCCACGACACGGCAGCCGGAGCCGCGCAGGTAGTCGATGGTGCCGGCGGAGATCTCGGCGATCTGGGCGTGCCACTTCTCCGGTACGGCGAGACGGGCCGCGGGCTCCGCAGGGGCCAACGTGTGCTCGGCGAACCGACGCTTGATCCGCGTTTCGTACTGCGGCCAGTCCAGGTCATCGGGTAGCCGCGAGTTGAGGCGCCGCAGCAGCTCCGCCTCGACGACGCCCAGCGACACATTCTCCTGCTCGAGGTCGAAGTCGTAACGGAGGTCGGGCAGCTCGGTCGCCGTCGCGAACCGGCGCCACAGCTCCTGCCGCTCGGCGCCGGGGCGGGGAACGGTGACGATGGTTACTTTGTCGGCGCCGACGATGTCCACCCAGCGCTCGGTGAGCCCGACGAGGTCCTGCGGACGCCAGAACTTGACCCGCTTGGCCTTGTCGCCGGCATTGGCGGCAGCGAATACTTCGGCCAGGAAGTCGTCGTACGTCTGCTCGTTGCGGTTCTTCACCTGTTCTTGCCACATCGCGGGCAGCTGTCGGGCGAGGTCTCGGGTGGTGAGCACTACCTGGACGTCATCGGTGTTGAACGCCGAGATCGCCTGCTTGATGCGCTTCTTGCGGGCTCGCGCCAGCGTCTCGTGGGAGAAGACGGCGATGCCCGGGAATGCGTTCGCCTCGGCGGACAGGCGTTCCCACATCCCCTCCGCGCCCGGGTACTGATGGCCCTTGAAGCCGGATTCACGCAGATCCATCGAGGCCAGGAAGTGCGCGGCCGGCTTGCTACCGGGGTAGATCACCCCGTTGACCTTGAGCAGGTCGCGGTTGGCAAAGAGCAGGCGCTGCAGGTAGGTCGTGCCGGTCTTGGCGACGCCGACGTGCAGGTAAACGGTGCGAGACAGCGGTTCCTCCTGGGTACGGCGACGGAAGTCGAGGCGGTCGGCATGATCCTAACGGGAGCTCGTGGCGTGGACTGCCCGGCCATGTCCATCGAGGCGACCGCGGCGATCGGCCGGGGCGGGCCGCGAGGCTGGCTCAGACGGCGCTGGTCTCCGCGGTCTCGGTGTCGGGGTCCCCGATCGCGATCGGGCGACGCTTGGAGATGTAGACGGCGACGGCGACGATGGCGGCTGCGGCCACGGCAATGAGGATGCGCACCGTGTCGTTCTCGTCTGTGCCGACGCTCAGCCCGACGATCGCCGGCGCGATCAGCAAGGACACCAGGTTCATGACCTTGAGCAGCGGGTTGATCGCGGGGCCGGCAGTGTCCTTGAAGGGGTCACCGACCGTGTCGCCGATGATGGTCGCCTCGTGGGCGGTCGAGCCCTTGCCGCCGTGGTGCCCGTCCTCGACCAGCTTCTTGGAGTTGTCCCAGGCGCCACCGGAGTTGGCCAAGAACACCGCCATCAACGTGCCGGTGCCGATCGCGCCGGCCAGGTACGCCCCCAGCGGGCCGACTCCGAGTCCGAAGCCGACGGCGATCGGGGCGAGGATGGCCAGCAGGCCGGGCGTCGCCAGCTCGCGCAGGGAGTCGCGGGTGCAGATGTCGACGACCCGGCTGTACTCGGGGCGGCCCGTCCCCTCCATGATCCCGGGGATCTCGCGGAACTGGCGACGCACCTCGAACACCACCGCGCCGGCGGCCCGGCCGACCGCGCTGATCGCCAGTCCGGAGAACAGGAAGACGACCGAGGCGCCGATCAGCAGCCCCACCAGGTTGGCGGGGTCGGCCACGTTGAAGATCCCGCTGAGGTTGAGAGCCTCACCTTGGGTGAGACCGGCCGCGCTGACCCCCGACTCCTCGACCGCGTCGGTGATCGCGGCGGTGAACGACCCGAACAGCGCGGTCGCGGCGAGAACCGCGGTGGAGATCGCGATGCCCTTGGTGATCGCCTTCGTGGTGTTTCCGACGGCGTCGAGCTCGGTGAGGATCGCCGCGCCCTCCTCGTCGACGTCACCGCTCATCTCGGCGATGCCCTGGGCGTTGTCGGAGACCGGGCCGAAGGTGTCCATCGCGACGATCACCCCCACCGTGGTCAATAGGCCAGTGCCGGCCAGCGACACAGCGAACAGCGACAAGAGGATGACGCCGCCGCCGAGCAGAAACGCGCCGTACACCGCCGCGCCGATCACCAGCGCGGTGTAGACCGCGGACTCGAAGCCGACCGACAGGCCCGAGAGGATCACGGTCGCAGGCCCGGTCAGCGCCGTCTTGCCGACGTCCTTCACCGGGCGGTGCTCGGTGCCGGTGAAGTAGCCGGTGAGCGCGAGGATCAGTGCTGCCAGCACGATGCCGATGACAACAGCGACGGCGGCGATCAGCGCCGGGTTCCCCGTGGCGCCGGCGACCGGGTTGTCCAGGTCGCCGAATGAGGTGGGCAGGTAGAGGAACGCCGCGATCGTGCACACGACGGCCGAGACGGCCGCGGAGATATAGAAGGCGCGGTTGATCGTCGTGAGACCGCTCTCGCCGGCCTTCGGCCGGGTGATGTACACGCCGAGGATGGCGGTGAGCGCCCCGATCGCGGGCACGATCAGCGGGAAGACCAGGCCCTCGGCGCCGAACACCGCGCTGCCGAGGATCAAGGCGGCGACCAGCATCACTGCGTACGACTCGAAGAGGTCCGCAGCCATCCCGGCGCAGTCGCCGACGTTGTCGCCGACAGCGTCGGCGATCGTGGCCGCGTTTCGCGGGTCGTCCTCGGGGATGTTCTTCTCGATCTTGCCCACCAGGTCGCCACCCACGTCGGCCGCCTTGGTGAAGATCCCGCCGCCGACACGCATGAACATCGCGAGCAGCGCGGCGCCGAAGCCGAAGCCCTCGAGCACCTCGGGAGCGTCGCCTTGGTAGATGAGCACGACGACCGCGGCGCCGAGCAGGCCCAACCCGACCGTAGCCATGCCGACGGTCCCACCTGTCCTGAACGCGATGCGCATCGCGGGGTCGCGGCCATGCTCACGGGCGGCCGCCGCGACGCGGACATTGGCCTTGACCGCGAGCGACATGCCCATGTAGCCGATCGCGGCGGAGAACCCTGCCCCGAGCACGAAGAAGAGCGACCTGCCCACCCGGATCGACCCGTCGCCGGGCAGCACGAACAGCAGCGCGAAGGCGATCGCCGCGAACACGGCCAGCGTCTTGAACTGCCGGGTGAGATAGGCCTGGGCGCCCTCCTCGACCGCCTGGCCGATGACCTTCATGTTGTCCGTGCCGCCAGGGGCTGCCAGCACCTCGCTGCGGAACATCACGGCCATCGCCAGCGCCACCAAGGCGATGACCGCCACGACGACCACGAAAGTGATGTTGCCGCCGGAGAGGGACACTTCCGCACCGGTCTGGGCAAGGGTGTTCCGGGACATCCGATACCTCCACTGAGCGAGCTGGCTCTTTGCATGGTGCGAACTGGTGCGCTGTGCCGGTCACCGAAGAACAGGACCGGCGGGAGTATAGCCATTCCGCCGCCGCGGGGGACCGGCCGCCCTTGCCAATGGGCGTGCATCTGTGGGTCAAGGCGGTGGCCGTCAAGCGGGATACGTGCGGATCTCCGTGGCCTTGAGCTCAGCCCAAAGCGACGCGCCCGGAGCGAGGTTGAGATCGGCGACAGCAGCGGGCGTGATGTCGGCGAGCACGTCGGGCTGGCCGGCGAGCTGGACCCGGGTGATCGTGCCGCGGCCCTCCAGGCCACGGACCTGCACAGACCAGATGTTGCGGGCGCTGCCATGGGGTTGGCTTCGGTGCAGGCTCACCGCCGCGGGGGGAAACGCGACGAGAATGTCGCCGTTGCGCGGCTCGGCGGTGGTCAAGGTCCCCCCGGCAGCAAGCTCGACGGTAGTGCCGCGGCTGGTGCCGCGATAGAGGTTGACGCCGACGAGCCGGGCGACGTAGTCGGTGCCTGGGTGCTGCGCGATCTCGGTGGGGGATCCTTCCTGTACGACGTGTCCGTCCTCGAGCACCAGCAGCCGATCCGCGAGCACCATGGCGTCGAGTGGGTCGTGCGTGACCAGCACCGTCGTACCTGGGTAGTCGGTGAGGTGGTGGCGCAGCTCTGAACGGACTTCGAGCCGGGTGCTCGCGTCGAGCGCCGCCAGCGGCTCGTCCAGCAACAGCAGCCGGGGGTCGGTGACCAGCGCGCGGGCAAGGGCGACGCGTTGGGCCTGCCCACCGGACAACGCACTGGGCCGGGAGCGGGTGTGGTCGCCGAGGTCTACGCGCCGCAGCCATGCGTCGGCCCGCTGTCTCGCGGTGCGGCGGTTCACGCCACGGGCACGGAGCCCGAAGGCGACGTTCTCCAGCGCCGACAGGTGCGGGAACAGCAGGTAGTCCTGGAAGACCACGCCGACCGGGCGACGCTCGGGCGGCACGAACTCGTCGTCGGCGGCATCGTCGAGCACCTGCCCGTCCAGCTCGATGCGTCCCGCGGAGAGTGGCAACAGCCCTGCCAACGCGCGCAGCGCTGTGCTCTTGCCCGCACCGTTGGGTCCGAGCAGACCGACGGTCTCGCCTCGCTCGGCCGTGAAGTCCAGTTGAAGGGTGAACCGCGACCCCCGGTCGACGGTGATCTCGCTGCGTAGCGTCATGCGGCGTTCGGGCTGATCCATTTGTCGCGCAGGCTGGCGAGCACGATCACCGACACTGCAAGCAGCACGAGGCTGAGCACGATCGCGGCCTGGGGGTCGGTGTTGAGTGCGAGGTAGACCGCGAGCGGCATGGTCTGAGTC
This sequence comes from Nocardioidaceae bacterium, assembly GCA_013811715.1. Lineage (GTDB taxonomy): Bacteria > Actinomycetota > Actinomycetes > Propionibacteriales > Nocardioidaceae > JACCUS01. Next base: position 7,016 of record JACCUS010000005.1, on the reverse strand, counting down.
TTGCCGGGCAAGTTCCCGGCGAAGGTGATCGTGGCTCCGAACTCACCCAGCGCCCGTGCCCAGCACAGCACCGCACCAGCGGCGATGCCGGGCGCGACGAGCGGGAGGGTGACACGGCGGAATGTCAGCCACTGCGATGCCCCAAGGGTTGCGGCGGCTTCCTCGTAGCGCCGGTCCGCACCCCGCAGAGCCCCGTCGACGGCGATCACCAGGAAGGGCATCGCCACGAACGCCTCAGCGACGATCACCCCTGCGGTGGTGAACGGCAGCGAGACGCCGAACCAGGACTCCAGGTACTGGCCGATCACTCCGTTGCGTCCCAGCACGAGCAGCAGCGCCACTCCGCCCACGACCGGCGGCAACACCAGCGGCACCGTCACCAGCGCACGGATGTACTGCCGACCGGGCAGCGCGCTGCGGGCCAACAGCCAGGCCAGCGGCACCCCCCAAACCAGGCACAACGCGGTCGCCACGGAGGCGGTCAACAAGGACAGCCGCAGCGCGGCGAGCACCGCGGGGTCTGCCAGCCGGGTGCCGAGGGTGCCCCACGGTGCCTCCAGCAGCAATCCGGCCATCGGCACGAGCAGGAAGGCCAGTCCGACCACTGCGGGCAGCACCAGTACCACCGGCAACCCACCGGTCTTTGGGGAGCGCCTCCTTCGGGCGCCCTGCGAGCGAATCGTCGTCGAGACGGGGCGGGGGCGACGATCGGTCATGGGACGTCGATGATGAAGCCGAACTCCTTGAGCACCGAGCTGCCCTGGTCGGAGAGCACATAGTCAACGAAGGCTTCGGCTGCCGCAGCATTCGGCGCGTCCTGCAGCACGGCGATCGGGTAGTGGTTGATGGCCCGGTTCGCCTCCGGAAAATCGATGCCCTCGACGTTCCCTCCGGCCGAGATCACGTCGCTGACGTAGACGAGCCCGGCGTCGGCCTCGCCGAGCCCGACCTTGGTCAGCACGGCCTTGACATCCTGTTCCAGGGTGTCTGGGGCCGGGCTGAGCCCCGCCAGCTCGAAAGCCTCTTGCGCGGCCGCGCCGCAGGGGACTTCCTCGGCGCAGAACGCGATGGCCAGCTCGGGTTCGCCGAAGGCCGCCAGGTCGTCCACCTGCGCAGGGTTGCCCTTCGGGACGACGATCTGCAGCTTGTTCGCCACGAAGATGGTGGGCGCCCCGGCCACCCGGTCGGCCTCGACCACCACCTGCATCTGGGCCTGATCCGCGGCGGCGAACACATCGACGGGCGCACCTTGGTTGATCTGCTGCGCCAGCGTCGAGCTCCCCTCGAAGTTGAACTGCACGTCAGCCCCGGGGTTGGCGTCCTCGAAGTCCTTGCCGAGCTGGGTGAACGCCTCGGTCAGCGACGCTGCGGCGGACACCGTGACCTCACCGCTGCTGCCAACCGAGGAATCCGACGACGGGTCCTCCTCATCCGCGCCGCAGGCGGCCAGGCATAGCAGGACAGCGCTGCCTGCGCCGAGCAACCGCCTTAATCTCAGTGGCAGATGCGCCTTCTGATCCTTCGTCACGAGCCGCCATCCGGTGTCTCGATCACCACCTGCGTGCTCTTGACCACCGCCACCACGAGCACGCCTGGCTCCAGACGTAGCTCGCGAACCGCCTCGCTGCTCATCAGCGAGACGACCCGGTGCGGACCGCACTGCACGTCCACCTGCGCCATCACCTTGTCGGTGACCACCTCGGTGACCAGCCCGACGAACCGGTTCCGGGCGGACCGGTCGACCGCCGACGGATCCCGCGTCTCATGCGCGTGGGCCTTGGCGAACGCCGCGAGCTCCGCGCCGTCCACGAGCATCCGGCCCGTCGCGCCCTTCGGCGCCGAGAGCTGCCCGGTGTCAATCCAGCGGCGGACGGTGTCGTCGCTCACGCCGAGTAGCTCGGACACCTCTGATATCCGAAATTGCGCCATCTTGGGAACTCTAGCACCGCAGTTGCGGAGTAGTGTCTGCTCTGGCTTCGGCCCTGGGCGGGCGGGGCAGGGTCGTTAGGCAGGCGTGTCGTCGTTGGCCGAGGAGGCGGCGTCCACGGAGTCGTAGATCGGAAAGACCTTGGCCAGCCCGGTGATCCGGAAGATCTTCAACAGCCGCTCCTGGGTGCACACCAGGCGCAACGTCCCCTCTTGGGCCCGCACTCGCTTGAGTGCGCCGACCAGTACGCCGAGGCCGGTGGAGTCCAAGAAGTCGACGCCTTCGAGGTTGACGATGATGTCGTAGTGACCGGCGTTGATCAGATCCACGAGCCGCTCGCGCAGCTTCGGGGCGGTGTAGACGTCGATCTCGCCGCCGACGTCGAGGACCATCCGCGCACCGGTCTCCCTGTTATCCAACGACAGATCCATCCGGCATCTCCCTCGATTCCCTACGAAGTGGCGGCGAGTTCATCGCCGCCTGCTCATTCAACCACGTAATACCGGCTGCGGAGACGGATGCGAGGATTCGAACCGTGGCCGCGACCAAACGGGTGTTCGACCCACGGCTGGCGGCGCTCCGCCTCGCAGCCCCGTCGTCTCGGCGGGAGAGGCTGACCCATCTCGAGATCCTGCCCGCGCGGGATGCCCGAGCCGCCGCCTGGCCGACGTGGGTGCATCCGGCGCTGCCCGCGACGTACCTGGCCCGCGGTGTGGTCGCGCCGTGGAGCCACCAGGCCGAGGCGGCCGAGGCGGCGTGGGATGGCCGCCACACCGTGGTCGCCACCGGAACCGCGTCGGGCAAGTCGCTGGCCTATCTGATGCCCGCCCTCACCGCCATCACCCGGAGCGTCGAGCATCCCGGTGCCAGGGGCGACACCGTGCTGTACCTGTCGCCCACGAAGGCGTTGGCACACGACCAGCTGGCGGCGATGTCCGGACTCGACGTGCCCGGGGTGCGGGCGACGGCCTACGACGGCGACTCCTCCCGCGAGGAGCGCGACTGGGCCCGGCAGCACGCCAACTACGTGCTGACCAATCCAGACATGCTGCACCGCACGATGCTGCCCGGCCATGCCCGGTGGTCGCTGTTTTGGGGGGCGCTGCGCTTTGTGGTGGTCGACGAGTGCCACCACTACCGAGGCGTCTTCGGCGCGCACGTCGCGCAGATCCTCCGCCGGCTGCGACGGGTCGCCGCCCACTACGGCGCGTCGCCCACCTTCGTGCTGGCGTCGGCGACCGCGGCAAGCCCCGACGCCACCGCGTCCCGGCTGGTCGGCGAGCCGGTCGAGGCGGTGCAGCTCGATGGTTCGCCGCGTGGCCGGACGGCGGTCGCGCTGTGGGAGCCGCCGCTCACCTCGCTGCTCGGTGAGCAGGGAGCGCCGGTACGGCGTTCGGCCGCCTCGGAGACAGCCGACCTGGTGGCCGACCTGGTCGCCGACGGCGTCCGGACGCTGGCGTTCGTCCGGAGCCGGCGCGGGGCCGAGACGGTGGCCCTGCAGGCGCAGGGCATGCTGCGCGAGGTGGACCCGGATCTGGCGAGGCGGGTCGCGCCCTACCGAGGCGGCTACCTGCCGGAGGACCGCCGCGAGCTGGAGCGTCGGCTCAAGACCGGCGAGCTGATGGCCGTCTCGGCCACCAACGCGCTCGAGCTGGGCATCGACATCGACGGCCTCGACGCGGTCGTGATGGCCGGCTACCCGGGCACCCGCGCCTCGATGTGGCAGCAGATCGGCCGATCCGGACGCGAGGGCCAAGGCGGGCTCGGCGTGCTCGTCGCCCGAGACGACCCGCTCGACACCTACCTGGTTACCCACCCGGAGGCGCTGCTCGGCACGCCGGTGGAGGCCAGCGTCTTCGATCCTGCGAACCCCTACGTCGTCGCGCCGCACCTCTGCGCGGCGGCCCAGGAGATCCCGCTGACCGAGGCCGACTTCGGGTTGTTCGACGGCGACGTCGCGCGAGTTGTCGGCTCCCTGGTCGACGCGGGCTACCTGCGGCGGCGTACACGGGGCTGGTTCTGGACGCGGCGCGACCGGGCCGCGGACCTGGCCGACATCCGGTCCAGCGGAGGTCCCCCCGTGCGCATCGTCGAGGGCTCCACCGGCCGGCTGGTCGGCACCGTCGACGCGGGCTCGGCTCATGCGGCCGTGCATCGGGGCGCGGTCTACGTGCACCTCGGGGAGACCTACCTGGTGGAGTCCCTCGACCTCGAGGAGAGTGTTTCGGTCGTCAACCTGGCCCGGCCCGACTACTCCACCAGCCCCCGGGAGGTGACCGACATCCGGATCGTCTCGGCCGACGTCGAGGAGCCGTGGGGGGAGGCGGCCCTGTCGTTCGGCTCGGTGGAGGTGTCGTCGCAGATCGTGGCGTTCTTGAAGAAGCGCTCCGCCACCGGCGAGGTGCTGGGTGAGGAGCCCCTGGACCTGCCGCCACGACACCTGTGCACCAAGGCGGTCTGGTGGACGTTGACCGGGGCGCAGCTCGACCGAAGCGGTGTCGACCGGCGCGATGTCCCCGGCGCCGCTCACGCAGCCGAGCACGCCTCGATCGGCCTGCTCCCACTGTTCGCCACCTGCGACCGCTGGGACATCGGCGGCGTCTCGACGGCCCTGCACGAGGACACGGGCCTGCTGACGGTGTTCGTGTACGACGGCCACCCTGGCGGCGCCGGGTTCGCCGAACGCGGCTTCGGTGCGGCCGCGGAGTGGCTGACCGCCACCCGGGAGGCGATCGCCTGCTGCGCGTGCGACGCGGGGTGTCCGTCGTGTGTGCAGTCGCCGAAGTGTGGCAACGGCAACACCCCGCTCGACAAGCGCGGGGCGCTTCGGCTGCTCGAGGTGCTGCTCGCGGAACACGGCTGACCTCGCTACGGTGTCACGTGCGATCATCGCAGGTCGCCAAGGGGAGAGCTGAGCCCGACGGGGCTCGAGAGGAGATGCGCTCGTGGTCGTCTTGGGGATATTGATACTTGTGCTCGTCGCTGTGCTCATCATCGCCGCGGCCGTGCGGGGCGAGGACGCCGCCTCGCTCGATCTGGAGTGGTTCACCGTCGAGACCACTGTCGCAGGCGTCTTCTTGGCCGGGGCGCTCACGCTGCTGATCGGAGTCGTCGGCGTGGTCCTGGTGGCTGCCGGACTCAAGCGGGGTCGTCGTCGTCGCGCCGAGATGCACTCGCTGCGTGACCAGGCCGCCGCGAAGGACCAGGAGGCGCGCAGGGCCAGGGCCGCGGAGGCCGAGGCTCGCGAGAGCACTCCGCCGGCCGGATCGCGCCATGCCACTCCGGCGTCGGACCCGAATGCCCCACGGACCTCCGACCCGGATGCCCCACGGACCTCAGACCAGCACGACCAGCACCGTGACTCCGCGCCACGCGACAAGCGGTAGCCGCTCGCGCCGTGGCGGCGTGACAGGGTCTTCGCCGTGGCCCGTGGGGTCTGGCCATGTGCGTCAGTCCGGGCCTGCTCGCGAAACAGCGACGAGGCGGCCGTCCAGCCCGAACGGCAACGCAACGCTGGTCGCCACCGCGACCACGACGTCGGAGCCCTCCACGGCGCACGACGTCACCTCGACGTCGTTGTCGGCCGCCACCACGCCCGCGAGCTCGCACGCGTCGCCGCCACGCTGCAACCGGGCCGCCCCAGACAGCGAGGCGAGTTCGGCAGCCGCGTCGACGTGATGTTGGCCGGCGACGACCATCGCCGCGACCAGACCGAGCCATCCGATGCTGAGACACACGAAGATCCAGGCGACACCCCAGACGGTCGCGACTCCGGCCTCGGCACGCACCTGCCGCGCCGCCGCTGAGTCCGGCCGAGCCGGATCGGTCCGGTCAGCCGACGGCGGCGGCATCGCCTTCCACCTCCACCGCCGAGCTCGAGTCGACCCACACCGCGGGCAGCGGCACGAGCAGCCAGCCGGGAGCGTCCGCCCGCAGCGAGACGGTGACCCGTACCAAACCTGCTCCATCGTCGACCCTCACCTCCGCACCTTCGGGCGCGGTGCGCCGAGCTAACGCGACCGCGGCGCCGCGATCCTCTCCCCGAGCCAGTGCGCGAGCCGCGTCCCGAGATGCGTCGACAGCCCTGATCTGGGCGATCCCGACCGACAGCATCCAGACCATGACCAGCGCAAAAGCCGCCACGATCGGCAGCACCATCGCCGCCTCGGCTGTCACGCTGCCCCGGGCGTCCCGGCGTCGGGCACCGAGATGTCCGGCCGTCACAGCGGCCACACCCAGCCGGTGAGGGCATTGCCGAAGAGGCCACGCACAAGGTCGGAGTACAAGTCCTGGATCGCCCAGAGGACGCACGCGAAGCCGCAACATGCCACGGTCCCGACGGCGTACTCCGCGGTGTTCATCCCCTGCTCGTTGCGGCGGGATATCTTGCCGCCACCTGTACGGAAAGCCATGTCTCCTCCTTGGGAAGACCGGGGGCGGGCGCGGTGGCCCGCCCCCGGGCGGGCTCAGAACGGGAGAATGTCGACGACCTTCCCGAAGAGGTCCTGGAGCAGGCCCTGCGCCCAGTCGGAGGTCAGGATCTTGTAGAGGATTCCGGCGAAGCTGCAGGCCGACACGGTTCCGACCGCGTACTCTGCCGTGTTCATGCCTTGCTCGTCTCGCGTTGCCGAGACGACTTCTGCGCGGGTGGACAGTTCGTTGTTCATGATGAGATACCCTTTCGCCTCGTCTCGGACTTTGAGCCCGAGACGCTGGTTTTCGTTGGTAGCCCTCAGCCTCTCGGCCCCGAAGCCGCCGGGCTAGAAGGGCTTTCCGATCTGTTGACGACGAGAGAGGGACACCCGCCCTGGGGAATACCGGCGGTTAGAGGACGAGGTTGGAGAACGCCCCGGCGATGGTCGGCACGACGCCGATCAGCATGAACGCGGGAAGGAAACACGCGGCGAGGGGGCCGGCGGCCTTCACCCCGACTCGGCCGTGCGCGTCAACGTCCTGCCCAGCGGCGCCAACTGGTCTTCGCTGCCAAGCCGCGACCACTCGGTCGAGGGGTCGGCGCCCAGCGCCAGCCGGGCGGTGATCGCATCGAGCCGTTGCCCCAGCGCACCCCCAACCGCGCGCGACACCAGGT
>JACCUS010000010.1 GCA_013811715.1 Nocardioidaceae bacterium | reverse complement strand
GGGATCACATGCGCATGCACGTGAGGGACGGTCTGACCGGCAGCGACGCCATTGCGTTGCTCCACCAAGATGCCGTCGGGTTCGAAAGCCCTTCGTACCGCTCTGGCCGCGCGCGCGACCGCGTGGGCGAGCGCGGCCTCCTCCTCGCGCGACAGGTCGAAAATGGTCTCAACGTGCCGGCGGTTGACGACGAGGGTGTGGCCTTCCATTCCGCCGAGCGAGGCCGGGGCAAGAAAGACGCACGTCAACGCGTCGTCGGCGACCACCGCCGGTGGCCCGTGCCAGGGATCTCTTCCGGCGAAGTTCTCGCAGAATGAGCAGGGCTCCTGGTGGGGAACTACCAGCGCCCCCAACCCGGTCAGCTGAGCCGCCAGGTCACCGGCATGCTCAGCACTCCGAGCGGCGGCAGCCCGAGGGCGTCGTACACCGCCGAGAGAAGCGATGCCGACAGGTCGGATCGCGCGGCGGCTGCGGCTGGGTGTTCGCTGCTCTCGGCCGGGCGCACCCTCTCCAGCACGTTGAGCTTCGGGAACGGCCGCACATCGACCTCGGAACGCCTCCGGCCGGCCCGGTTCGCGGCGAGGTCTATCGCCCGGTCGAGGCCGCCGATCTCGTCGACCAATCCGACGTCTCGAGCGTCGGCGCCGGTCCAGACCCGGCCCTTGGCGACCGACTGCAGAGCGGCCAGCGGCATCCGCCGGTCGGCGGCGGCCTTGGTGGTGAAGTCGGCGTAGACCCGGTCAAGCCATCCCGCCAACCGCTGCCACTCGTCGTCGCTGAACGGTCGCTGGCTCGAGAACATCTCGGCGTAGGCGCCGACGGCTACGCTCTCGCGCTCGACACCGAGCCTGCTCAGCGCGTCCTTGATGACCTGCTTGCCCGCGAGCACGCCGATCGACCCGGTCAGGGTGCCCGCGTTGGCCACGATGGCATCGGCCGGCATCGCGATGTAGTAGCCGCCCGATCCGGCGATCGACGCCATCGAGGCGACCACCGGCTTGCCGCTCTCGCGTAGGGAGATCACCTCGCGTCGGATGGCGTCCGACGCGACGTACGAGCCGCCGGGACTGTCGACCCGCAGCACGACCGCCGCGATCGTGTCGTCTGCGGCGGCGGCACGCAGCGCCGCGTTCAACGAGTCCGACCCCACCGACGGGCTCGACAGCGGCGACCTCCCGCCGCCGCGGCCGAGCTGGATCCCCCCGGACGCCTGTACGACGGCGACGGTCGGTCTGGCGCGGGCGCCGATGCCGAGGCGGGTCGGGGGACTCCGCCCCAGGCCGGCCAGGCCCTTGCCGTAGCGGGTGACGTAGCGCAGCTGGACGTCGCCCAGCCGGCGGCGCAGGTCGGCGTACACCTCATCTCGGTAGCCGAGCCGGTCGACCAGGCGACGGTGCAGTGCCTCGTCGGCCGTCAGGGGTGCGTGGTCGACGGCGTCGCGCACCGCCTCCGCGGACAGACCGCGGGCGGAGGCCACTTCCGCCACGATCGTGGACATGGCGGAAGCGACGAGACGCTCCACCATCTCGCGGTGCGGGCCGGTCATGCTCGACTCGAGGAACATGTTCGCGGCCGTCTTGTACTCGTGCCGCTGGCCGATCTGTGTCCGGACGCCCAGCTTGTCCAGCGCGTCGCGGACGAACACCGCCTCGGCCACCAGGCCGGTGAGGCCGACGTCGCCGCTGGGCTGCAGCCAGACCTCCCCGAAGGCGCTGGCCAGATGGTAGGAGACGTTGCCCGGGCCTGCCTCCCCGAACGTCTCCGCCCAGCAAACCGTCGGCTTACCCACCCGGCGTAACGCGTCGACGGCGCCACGCAACTCACTGGACTGCGCCAGCGTGGGCTGCCGCTCGCCTAGATGCGTGACCAGCCCCGCCACCTTGTCGTCGGTCGCCGCTTTGTGCAGCGCCTCGACGACCCATCGCAGTACCGGGGTGTGGCGGGTGCGGAGCCCCTGGATCGGTGTCGCCGGCGGTGCCTCGAGCAGCCCCTGCGTAAGGTCGAGCTCGAGCAGCAGCGGAGTCTTCGACCGCTGCGCAATGATGGTGGAGGCGACCTTCATGGACCCACCCTAGGCCGGGACGCTCATTACCGAGAGAGGGAGTGCGATGGACGACAGAACGGCCGCGCTGAGGCGGGCTCATGAGCTCGCGCAGGGATTCCTCGATGGGCTCAACGACCGGCCGGTGTGGCCCAGGGCGGCGTACGGCGACATGCTGGCCGCGCTCGACACACCCCTGCCCGAGAACCCCACCCCGGCAGAAGACGTGGTCGGCGAGCTGGCCGAGCAGGTCGACGACGGCCTGGTGGCCATCCCCGGCGGACGCTTCTTCGGCTTCGTCAACGGCGCCACCCACCCGGCAGCCCTGGCCGCCGACTGGTTGACCTCGACCTGGGACCAAAACGCCGGTCTGGCCTCGATGTCACCCGCGGCGGCGGCCGCCGAGACGGTGGCCGGTCGGTGGCTGCTGGAGCTGCTCGGGCTGCCGGCGGGGTCGTCGGTCGGTTTCGTCACCGGCGGGATGATGGCCAACTTCAGCTGTCTGGCTTCGGCCCGCCACAGTGTGCTGGCTGCCGCTGGCTGGGACGTCGCCGAGCACGGCCTGGCCGGGGCTCCGCCGGTGCGGGTGGTCGTCGGCGAGCACCGCCACGACACGATCGACCGCGCGGCCCGGCTGCTGGGCCTCGGCAGCAGGTCTTTGCTGACCGTTCCGGCTGACGGGCAAGGTCGGATCAGGCCGGACGCCCTGGCGGAGACCCTCGACGGCGGAAGTGGCCCGACGATCGTGTGCCTGCAGGCGGGGGAGGTCCACACTGGCGACTTCGACCCCTTCACCGAGACGATCCCGATCGCGCGTCGCCACGACGCATGGGTGCACGTCGACGGAGCCTTCGGGCTCTGGGCGGCGGCGAGCCCGGCCACCCGGCACCTGCTGGCAGGCGTGGCCGACGCCGACTCGTGGGCGACCGACGCGCACAAGACGCTGAACGTCCCCTACGACTCAGGGCTGGCGATCGTGCGAGACAAGGCAGATGTGCAGGCCGTGTTCGGTGTTCGTGCCGACTACCTGATCGCCGCTGTCGAGGATCCGCTGGAGAGGACTCCAGAGTTCTCCCGTCGGGCGCGTGGCTTCCCGATCTTGGCGGTGCTGCGCAGCCTGGGTCGCAGCGGCGTCGAGGAGCTGGTGGCGCGGCTCTGCGCACGGGCGACCCAGATGGCCGAGGGGATTGCACCGATCCTGGGCGCCGAGGTGCTCAACGACGTCGTCTTCACCCAGGTGCTCACCGCATTCGGGGACGACGACACCACCAGGGCGGTGGGGCAGCGGCTGCTGGCCGACGGCACGGCGGTGTTCACGCCGTCAGTATGGGCGGGCCGGGCCGTGCAGCGCTGCTCGGTGTCGAGCTGGGCCACGACTCGCGAGGACGTCGAGAAGACACTAACGGCGGTACGGCGGGCGGTGTCGGCGTAGCCGGCTGCGGGGGCCGAGGGAGCTGTGCATGGGTTTCGTCCGGAAGGTGCTCCATGTGGAACAATGGCCGGCGCGTGGAGGGGAGTATTCCTTCGCAGCGGCGTCGTCATCACGGTTCGCGCCGTCCTACGGGTGCGGTCGAGCCCGGCGTCGCCGGCTCGCCGTACCAGCGATGAGCGGAAGAGACCTCCGGAGCAAGTCATTGTCATTGTCCGCGGTGGCGTACGCGAGAGAGCACTCCGGAGGAGCAGTTCATGGATATCCCGTCCTGGGTCTGGTGGGCCACGGCCGTCGTGACGATCGGCCTGTTGCTGGTCGACGTGTTCGTCATCGGGCGGCGCCCGCACGAGCCGTCGATGAAGGAGGTCACCAGCTACCTGATCTTCTACATCTCAGCGGCGGCGCTCTTCGGGGTCGGGGTGCTCTACTTTGCGGGCGGGCAGTACGGCGGTGAGTTCTTCGCCGGCTGGTTGACGGAGTACTCCCTGTCCATCGACAACCTGTTCCTCTTCATCATCATCTTGTCCAAGTTCGGTGTCCCGCGTCAGTACCAGCAGACCGCCCTGATGGTCGGCATCGTGATGGCGCTGGTGATGCGTGGCATCTTCATCGCGGTCGGCGCGGCGGCGATCAACCAGTTCAGCTGGATCTTCTACCTGTTCGGTGCGTTCTTGATCTACACCGCGGTCAAGCTGGCCAAGGAGGGCGCCGAGAGCGAGGACGAGTACGAAGAGAACCGCGTCATCAAGTTTGCCGAGAAGCGGTTCCCGGCCACCAAGGAGTACCACGGCGTCAAGCTCTTCGTGAAGGAGAACGGCAGCCGGGTGGCCACCCCGATGCTGATCGTGATGGTTGCGTTGGGAACGACCGACCTGCTCTTCGCGCTCGACTCCATCCCGGCGATCTACGGGCTCACCGAGGAGCCGTACCTGGTGTTCACCGCCAACGTGTTCGCCTTGATGGGCCTGCGCCAGCTCTACTTCCTCATCGGCGGCCTGCTGGAGCGGTTGGCCTACCTCTCCTACGGGCTGGCCGTGCTCCTCGGCTTCATCGGTGTGAAGCTCGTGCTGCAGGCGATGCACGAGAACGAGCTGCCGTTCCTGAACGGCGGCGAGCCCATCGAGTGGGCGCCGGAGATCCCGATCTGGCTCTCCCTGGTGGCGATCGTCGGCATCCTGGGCGTCACGACGGTGGCCAGCATCATCAAGGCCGGCGGCGTGTCCGAGCTGGAGCGCGACGCCAAGGCCGGACCTCGCAGCGACCAGGACGACGACTAGGCGGTCGCGGTCCTGGGGTCGTCCAGGAACCCAGCGGATCCATGGATGAGTGCCACACAGCTATGGCTGAAGACACGCCCGGCATGTCTCCCCAGGCTTCAGCCACAGCGGAAAGAGTGGTCAGGGGAGGAGGCGGCCGACCGCGACGAGGGTGGCCAGCCGCTCAGCCGACATCGGCGCGTCCTCGACCAGGCCGCCGCTCTCGGGCGCGTGCAGCATGCGCAACCGGTCCGTGACGAAGCCGACGTGGGTCACCGGGCCGTCGCCCCTGGCGAAGAAGTACAGGTCGCCGGGCTGCTCGGCGCCGAGCGGCACCTCAGCGGCGGCCTGCTGCTGAGCCTGCGCGTCGCGCGGGACGACGACGCCGGCCTGCCGGTACGAATAGTGGACGAGCCCCGAGCAGTCGAACCCCCACGGGCTGGTTCCACCCCACAGGTAGAGGAGGCCGACGAACCGTCGCGCGACCTCGGCCACCACGACCCGGTCGGCGTCCACCAGCGGTTCCGGCGCGGCCGGTTCGTCGCCACTACGTTCGCTGAGGTGGGCTCGCCTCACCCAGGCCGGATAGCCGCGCGGGTCCGACGGGTCCGGCTGCCATGGCGCCACCACCCGCACCCAGTCGCCCGACTCCTCTACCACCTCGACGGGCTCGCCGTGCGACAGCTGCGTCAAGGTGCGCCCATGCAGGCCCTGCCTGTCCTCCCGGTCCATCGACCGGGTCCAAGCCGCCACATCGGGCACATCCGCGACGGCGGGAGTGTCGATGTCGCGCGGCGCATCGGGCGACGTCCAGCCGGTGGCGACGTCGACACTCACCTCGTGGGCGGTCACGTCAGGCCCTCGATGCCGAGTCCGGGTGAGCGCGGCAAGACGAGTGTCGATCCGTCGTACACGAGTCCGCCGACCACAGGCGAGGCGGCGGTCCACCAGGCGGCGTCCAGGTCGCTGGTGTAGGTCGTGCCGTACGCCGCGACCAGGCTCGCTGCCGCACCGACGCCTATCGGTCCCTCCATCATCGAGCCGACGATGACGCCGACACCGTGGGCGGCGGCGAACTGCAGCATGGCGCGGGCGGTGGCCAGACCTCCACACTTGACCAGCTTGATGTTCACCAGGTCGGCGGCCCGTTTGTGGATGACGTTGGAGAGGTCGCGCAGACCGAACACAGACTCGTCGGCCATGACCGGGGTGTCGACCCGCCGCGTGACGGCCTCGAGCCCGTCGAGGTCGGCGGCGGCGACCGGCTGCTCGACGAACTCCACATCGACGCCGGAATCCTCTAACGCGCGGATGGCGCGGACCGCCTGGCGGGGAGTCCATCCCTGGTTGGCGTCGACCCGGATGCGCACGTCCGGCCCCACCGCCTCGCGCACAGCGGCGACCCTGGCGACGTCACTGGAAGCGTCGGTGCCGACCTTCAGCTTCAGGACGTCGAAGCCCTCGGCGGCGCGTTTGGCGGCGTCGCTGGAGAGCTGCTCGACGGTGCCGGCGGAGACGGTCACGTCGGTCGGCACCTCGTGCCGGCTAGCGCCGAGGAACTGCGGCAGGGAGAGGCCCACTCGCCGGGCGGCCAGGTCGTGCAGCGCCATGTCGACGGCCGCCTTGGCGCCCGAGTTCGCGGCCACCGCGCCGGCGACCTCGGTCGACAGGTCCGTCAGATCGTCGGTCGAGCGCCCGCGGACGACGTCGGCGAGCGGTCCGGCGATGCATGCGTTCGCGCTCTCGAGCGACTCACCGGTGACCCGCCAGACCTGGGGCGCTTCGCCGTAGCCGCGGCGGCCGTCGGAGTCGGTGATCTCGACGACCGTCGTCTCCAGGGTCTCGGTCCGGCGCAGCGCGGTGACGAACGGGGTGTGCAACGCCGCGGTCAGCCGATGGCATCGAACCCCGGAGATCGTCACGCAACCACCCTACGGTCTTGCACGCCAGGGCTGGCCGCCTACGGTCGAGCCTCTTCCGGTTCGGCGACACGGCTGTCGGCCCACGATGCGGCGGCACCAGCGCCGATCAGGTCGAGGCTCGCCTGCTCGGTTAGCCCGGACGTCGTACACATGGCGAAGACGTAGGGGTCGCGGTCGGGCGGGTAGACGATGCCCGCGTCGTGGGAGATGCCCTCCACCCAGCCGGACTTGTGCGCGACCACGGTGCCGCGGGGGAGTCCGGCGGGGATCGCGTCGTTGATCTGCTGGGCGGCGAGGGTCGCGAGGATCTCGCTGCACCCCGCGGGTGAGGCCGCGGTGCCGGATGCCAGCGACTGCAGCGTGCGGGCCAGGTCGTGCGCGGTGACGACGTTCTGCAAGCCGGTGTCTCGCGCATCGGTGTCCTCGATTCCCCTGGTCACCCGGGAGCCGTCGGCGCCCACCGCGGCGAGCGCCTCGGTGACGGCCGGCGCTCCGACCGACTCGAGGACGAGGTTGGTGGCGAGGTTGCTCGAGCAGACGATGGCGCGGAGGCACAGCCACCGCAGCGAGACCTCGGCGTGCAGGCGGCGCCACGGTTCGGGGTCGCTGTCCTCGCTCCGGTCGATCTCGAACCGGCCGTCGCCGGCGGCGGAGCGGAAGCGGTTGTGTACGGCGACCGGCGCGTCCAGGTCGAGCCGGCCCGCCTCGGCCTCTCGGTAGGCGGCGACCACCAGCGCGACCTTCATCGTGCTGGCCGCGTAGTGGGGAGCGTCGGCGTTATGGCTGACCCAGTCGGCACCCCGCAACGGGCCGAACCACACCGAGAAGGATCCCGCGGCGGGAAGGGCCGCTACGAAGCGAGCGACGGCCGGAGAGTCCATGCGCCGATGCTAATGCGCCTGCGTTCTTGGGCGTCTGGTCGGTGGACGGCCAGGATAGGCTCGCCGCCATGAGGGCGATGGGGTCACCGGCGGTGCTCGTCGGTGCGTCGCTGATGGTCGTCGGCTGCTCGGAGTCGGGCAGCCGGGGCGCTGCCGACGCCGACCGGGGCACCGAGGTGTCTACGGTGGCTGGCACGGCATCGAGCCAGGGCGGCTGTCGAGACGAGGTCACCAACTCCGCCGGCGGCTCCATCCACGTGGATCCGGGCACAGACCTGGAGTACGAAGGCGTGCCGCCCGTCAGTGGTGACCACTGGACCACCTGGCAGGACATCTCGAAGCCGGTGTACCAGGAGGAGGAGCGGCCCGAGCTCACCGAGCTCGTGCACTCTCAAGAACACGGCTGGACGATCGTCTGGTACGACGACTCGGTCGCCTCAGACGAGGCGGCGATGGCGCAGGTCGCCGAGGCGGCCGACGCGGTAGAGGGCGCGGGGGCAGTCAAGGTGGTGTTCATGCCGTGGGTCGGGGCGGACGGAGAGGTGTTTCCGAACGGCACCCATGTCGCGATGACGCACTGGGGCAACACCGATGATGGAGTGGAGCACCGACAGTTCTGCGCGCAGCCGGTCGCAACGGCGATCCTCGCCTTCGTCGAGCGCAACCCCTACACCGACTCGCGCGAGCCCGACGCCCCCTGACTCGATCGGGGGCAGGAACGCCATCAACGAACCGACTCGCAGGGGGCTCCGGCAACGCCGCTGTCGGATCGTTCGGCAGCGCGGCAGCAAAGGGGGCGTGCCAGAGTCGCGGCTCACCAGCCGCGGGCGCGCCACTCCCCGAGGTGCGGACGTTCAGCACCCAGCGTGGTGTCGTCGCCGTGACCCGGGTACACCCACGTCTCGTCTGGCAGCCGGTCGAAGACCTTGGTCCTAACGTCGTGCATGAGTGAGGCGAAGTCGTCCGGGTCGCCATGGGTGTTGCCGACTCCGCCGGGGAAGAGGCTGTCACCGGTCCACAGGTGAGGCGGGCCGGTCGGGTCGTCGTACAGCAGCGCGATCGAGCC
>JACCUS010000001.1 GCA_013811715.1 Nocardioidaceae bacterium | reverse complement strand
CTGAACAACACCGGGATGGCCGGCCGCCAGACGGTCGTGTGGTGCTCGGATCGCGACCGGGACGGCTGTGGCGACGAGTGGAACCGCAGCACGATCCTGATCGACTGGAGCGCCGATGGGACCAGGTCGTTCGGCGGCGATGACGGCGGTGGCTACAGCAGCCGATGGAGCTGAGCCGGGCCGGCCGCCCGTGCCAGCACGTGGGGCGCCGGCGCGGGCGCTACCTTCAAAGCAGCGATGAGAGTGACGGACGCGACATTCGATGACGACCTTCGTGCGCTGGTCGGTCGTGCGGTGGCGCGTGACCCGGATGCGTGGGAAGCGTTGTTCCGACGTTCCTATCGCAACCTGTTCAGCTTCGCGCGGCGGCGCCTGCTCGACGATCAGGCGGCCGACGACGCGGTGAGCGAGACGATGATGAGAGCACTGGACAATATCGACCGCTTCAGATGGCAGGGCGGCGGCTTCGACGCCTGGCTGTACGGCATCGCTCGCAACGTCGTCTACGAGCATGTCCGCAGCCGCCGACGCACCTCACCGATGGGCGCCGACGATCCGGCGGCGACTGAACCTGGTCCCGAGGACCGCGCCGTGACCCGGGCGGAGGTCGCCGCAGTGCGGCTCGCGTTCCGCCCGGCTCACGCCCGACGAGCAGGAGCTGCTCGAGCTCCGGGTGCAGGGTGGGTTGAGCTCCGAAGACGTCGGCCGGTTGATCGGCAAGAAGCCCGTGGCGGTGCGGATGGCGCAGTCGCGCGCCCTTGGCCGGCTGCGGACGTTTCTCGGCGAGGTGCACCGTGCCCACTGAGGACGAGCTTGTCGAACTGCTCCGCCGCTCGCTCGACGAGGCCCCTGGCGAACCGCCGCGCGATCACGTCGCCGCGCTCCGCGCCGGCGTCGAGGCAGCACGAGCCAGCCAACCGGGACCGACGGCGATCCACGACGCCCCACGGTTCACCACGCGGCATCGCCGTTGGCGGCCGGTCCTGGCTGTGGCGGCCGGCGTCGTCGCCGTCGCCGCCGGGTTCGGTGCGGCACGGCTGCTCGACCGGTCCGACCCATCCACCGCCGGCGTCGTCGAGTACGACGGCCCGATGCAGGGTGCCGATCAAAGCGATGCTCCGGCGCAGCTGCTCGTCGTGAAGACGGGCATCGGCCGTGTCGTCGACCTCGACACGTCGGCACTGCCGATCCTCCCCGTCGGCGACTTCTACGAGGTGTGGTTCGTCGGGCCCGACGACTCGTCGGAACAACCGAACCGGATCTCCGCCGGCACGTTCCACCCCGATACGGACGGCCGCAGCGACGTCCGGTTCGCCGCCGCCGTCGATCCGGCGAAGTACCCGACGGTCGAGATCACCGCCGAGCCGGGTGACGGCAACCCGGCGGCGACGGGCCCCGTCGTCCTCCGCAGCGACATCGGCTGAGGAACCTGTCGAAGGGCGTGGACGCAGCGCGACGGTGTTGACTGCCCGGCGATCAACGCCTATCGGCAGGCTTTCGTCGGGGACGTGACGAGCGGTGGCGCCACGCCGGTCGTCGCCGACCGACCACGCGACCGCGCTGCCGTCAGCGAGGCGCCGCAAGCCCACTCGTCGGCCATTCGACACGGCCCGAACAACGTCTGCGTGCAGGGCACAACCGTGTCGTTCGGGAACTCCAGCATCTACGGCGGCGCCTACCAGGACCCGACGCCGTAAGGAGGCGAGCCGACGGGCGAGGCCCGTGTGACGACATTGACGTCGGGGCGGGTGCCGCCCTATTGAGACACGGAGCTGGCGCGGTCACGCACGTCGAGCTCGCTCAGCGAGCCGCCGTCGATCTGCACCGAGCAGACGTCGGCGCCGTCGGCGTCCAGCACCCAATAGGTGCCGGACGCCAACTCGCAGAACAGAGCGGCGACGACGTGGCCAGAGCCCATGTCCCGTTTCCACACGCCTGTGTGCACCGAGAAGTCGGCGTCGTCCACGGAGCGCAGGAAGAGCTCGGTCCCGAGTGCCGATTCGTCCATGAGCACGACCAGCGCCCCGATGTCGCCACCGATGTCGAGCGCAGACGCACCACCGTGCACGTGCGTGATCGACTCGAGCGGATGGTCGTGCTCGTGATCGTGCCCGGGACCGTGAGGGTGGTCGTGGGCTTGATCAGGACCGTGGTGATGGGTGGTCACCGTCCCTGCGGGAGACCGCTCGACGACGGCGGCACGGAGTCGTAGCCGCTGATCGGATGGTCGAGGTACGGGAACACGTTGAGGTACGACGTGTCGCCGAGCTGCTGGGTGCCGTCCGTGATCAGGCTGGCGGGTTCGTCGGGGGTGAAGCTCGGGTCGACGAGCGGGATGGTCAAGCCGGCGAGCGCCCGCAGCTCGACTGTGACGATGTCGTCGAACACGCGCCGCCCGTTGGGGAAGCCCGCCGCATCGCCGGCGACGAGGCCGAGGACGTTGGGCTTCGCACTCGGCGGGATGGCGACGTTCAAGCGCTGGAGGTCGGCCTGCGTGGTTCCCGTGTTGTTCTGGAAGCCGGGCACGACGCCCTCGGGAATGCCGGTCAGGAAGATCGCCAGTAGGTCGGCACGATCCTGGTCGTATGCAGCCAGGTTGGGGAACACGTCGGGATACAACACCGGCAGCAGGCCCGCCAGCTCCGGCCGGGCCACGAGCTGGGCGAAGTCGGAATCTTGCTCCGGCGCCGAGCGGTTCCACGCGTCCTTGCGCGCCATCGGCACGAGGACTTCGTTGAACAGCGGCGTTGCCAAGCGGGAGACCTGGGTGAACGGTCCCTCGCCGTAGCTCTGCGTTGCGTCCTGGAATCGGCCCTTCTGGCGATCCGCTGCGGCGTACACGCCGATCACGGCGTTGTCGGCCAAGGGATCGGTGGGAACCGACCCGTCAGAGGTCAGCTGGCTGATCGGGATCTGCAGTGCGATGGAGTGGACGTTGAACCCGCGTAGCCCGTTCACGCCGGCGGCAGCCGCAGTCGAGATGAGGTGCAGGTTCTGGAAGGGTCGCAGCGCGGCGAGGTCGAAGATCGACCCGAGGTCGACGAAGAACCCGTCGAGACGTTGCCCGGCGAACAGGCGGATGCCGTCACCAATGTCGTAGATCGCCGAGTTGGCGAGATCGGGGTAGTTCGGTGTGGAGCGAAGTCCGACGTTGCACGGCGGCAACAGCAGATCTTCTCCGATGACAGTCGACGATTCCCCACGGATCTCGGTGACGGTGCAGCGCTGGGGGCGGTTGAAGTTCGGGCTGTCGATCGATT
>JACCUS010000491.1 GCA_013811715.1 Nocardioidaceae bacterium | reverse complement strand
CGCCGCTGGGCTGGCGGCGGCGGTCCTGGTGGCGGGTCTCACCGTTGTGGCCAGCGCCCCCCGCATCCGTGGCGAGCTAATCCGTCAGGAGTGACCGAGTACCGCGGCGCGTACGACGGGAGGGTGCGGGCGGTCGTCTTCGACCAGCCGGCGCGAAACGCACGCAGGCAGCGCTGTAGCAGGGGTTCGGGCTGTCCTGCCTGCCCTCGCACGGTCGGCTGATGCAGTTGCTCGCCGGCGGGATCGGCTCCGGGACGGCCTGCTCGTGCTCGACGACTTCAGCCCGGGCACGGGATGGCCACCCCTGTACCAGGGGCACCCGGACAACACACGACTGCACTGGCTGAAGCATCCACGCCTGCTCGCCACACAGGTTCGTACTCAGCCCGACGCCGTCAGCATCCTGGCAACCTTCCCGGGCTGAGCCACAACCACCGGCGGTTTGCGACCCCTCGCGGGTGGGTTTGCGACCCCTCACGGGTGCGTTTGCGACCCCTCGCGGGGAAGGGGAGTCACAGGGTGACGATCCGGCGGCCGCCGAGGGTCGCCGGGCGGTCTCGCTCGTAGGGGTTGATGTGGCGGGCTTCCTCGATCGCGCTCGAGTGGAGATCGGCGACTGCCAGGCCCGCACCGGACTCGACCCGGTCGACCACCCGGCCCTGCGGGTCGTAGACGGCGGTGCCACCACAGAACTGCAGGCCCCCGCAACGGCCGGTGAGTCCGGCGAAGACCACGTAGAGGCCGTTGTCGATTGCCCGCGCGGCGTAGTACAGGTCACGGCGGTGCTCGCTGCCGACCACGTACGCCGACGGGCACAGGTACGCCAGCGCCCCGGCGTCGGTGGCGGCACGGGCGTGCTCGGGAAAGCAGCCGTCGTAGCAGATGCCGAGCCCCAGGTTCCAGCCGTCGATCTCCATCGACGCGCCGTTGGCGCCGGCGGTGAAGATGCCGCGCTCGGCGTCCCACAGGTGCTGCTTGGAGTAGGCGACCTGCACAGTGCCGGCAGGGGAGAAGCTCAACAGCGACAGTGTTCTTGGCCCACCGACGCTGCGCACCGAGGCGCCCACCAGCACCGCCGCGCGAGCCGCGGACGCCGCCTCGGCGAGGCCGACGAGCCGCTCGTCATCCGGCGTCACGTCGCATGAGTCGGGGTGGTCGCGCAAGGACTCGGGGTCGTAGCCGGAGAGGAACAGCTCCGGAAGTACGACGACCCTGGCGCCCTGCGCTGCCGCCTCGCGCACCGAGCGAGTGGCCGCAGCGACGTTCTGCTCGACGCTCGCCGCCACCGACTCCGCCTGGACCGCGGCAACCCGCAACGCGGCCAACGGCGTCACTGGACGACGACCTCGACGCGTTGAAACTCCTTCAGCTCGGTGTAGCCGGTGGTCGCCATCGAGCGCCGCAGCGCCCCCACCAGGTTCATGGTGCCGTCGGAGACCATGGACGGTCCGTTCAGGATCTGGTCCAAGGTGCCGACGGTGCCGATCTCGACCCGCTCGCCGCGCGGAAGGATCGCGTGCCTGGCCTCGGCGCCCCAGTGGAAGCCACGTCCCGGCGCCTCCTTCGCCCGCGCCAGCGGAGACCCGATCATCACGGCGTCGGCTCCACACGCGACCGCCTTGGCGACGTCACCGCTGCGGCCTATCGAGCCGTCGGCGATGACGTGCACGTACCGGCCGCCCGACTCGTCGAGGTAGTCGCGCCGGGCGGCGGCGACGTCGGCCACTGCGGTCGCCATGGGGACAGCGAGACCGAGGACGGTCCGCGTGGTGTGCGCCGCGCCTCCCCCGAAACCCACCAGCACCCCAGCCGCTCCAGTGCGCATCAGGTGCAGCGCGGCCTGGTACGTCGCACAGCCGCCGACGATCACCGGCACGTCGAGCTCGTAGATGAACTGCTTCAGGTTGAGCGGCTCGGACTGGCCGGAGACGTGCTCAGCCGACACCGTCGTACCCCTGATGACGAACAGGTCGAGCCCCGCCCCGATCACCGACTGCGCGTGCTCCTTGGTGAGCTGCGGCGACAGCGCGCCGGCGACCGTGACCCCCGAGTCGCGCATCTCCTTGACGCGCTGGACCATCAGCTCGGGCTTGATCGGTTCGGCGTAGATCGCCTGCATCCGCCGGGTCGCCTCGTGCCCACGTAGAGCCGCCACCTCGTCGAGGAGCGGCTCGGGGTCGTCGTACCGGGTCCACAACCCCTCGAGGTCGAGCACGCCGAGGCCACCGGCCCGACCGAACGCGACCGCCGTCGTCGGCGACATCACCGAGTCCATCGGCGCCGCGATCACCGGGATCTCGAACCGGTAGGCGTCGATCTGCCACGCGACGGAGACCTCCTGCGGGTCGCGGGTTCGACGACTCGGCACGATCGCTATGTCGTCGAACGAGTAGGCGCGGCGCCCCCGCTTGGCTCGACCGATGTCGATGTCCATGAAAGCCCTTCTGCCTCGCCGTCAGCGTGACGCTGGTCAGCGGGACGAGTAGTTGGGTGCCTCGACCGTCATCGCAACGTCGTGGGGGTGGCTCTCCCTCAGCCCGGCCGAGGTGATGCGTACGAACCGGCCGCGCTCGTGCAGCTCGAGCACGCTGCGCGCCCCGACGTAGAACATCGACTGGTGCAGCCCACCGATCAGCTGGTGGGCGACCGCCGAGAGCGGCCCTCGATAGGGCACCTGTCCCTCGATGCCCTCGGGCACGATCTTGTCGTCGCTGCCCACTTCCGCCTGGAAGTAGCGGTCCTTGGAGTACGACTGTCGGCCCCGCGAAGACATCGCGCCGAGAGAACCCATCCCCCGGTAGCTCTTGAACTGCTTGCCGTTGACGAAGACGAGCTCGCCAGGGCTCTCGTCGCAGCCGGCCAGCAACGAGCCGAGCATCACCGTGTCGGCGCCGGCGGCGAGTGCCTTGGCGATGTCGCCCGAGTACTGCAGCCCCCCGTCCCCGATCAGCGGGACCCCCGCCGGCCGACATGCCAGCGCTGCCTCGTGGATGGCGGTGACCTGGGGAGCACCGACTCCGGCGACGATCCTGGTGGTGCAGATCGACCCGGGGCCGACTCCGACCTTGACCGCGTCGACCCCCGCGTCGATGAACGCCTGAGCGCCCGCCCGGGTGGCGACGTTCCCGCCGATCAGCTGCACATGCCGAGTGGCGGGGTCGGACTTGAGCCGTCGCACCATGTCGAGCATCACCCGGACGTGCCCATGGGCGGTGTCGGCGACGAGTACGTCGACCCCCGCCTCGACCAGCGCGGTGGCGCGCTCCCAGGCCTCACCGAAGTACCCGATCGCCGCGCCCACCATGAGGCGGCCTCCGGTGTCCTTGGTCGCGTCGGGGTGCTGCTCTGACTTGACGAAGTCCTTGACGGTGATCAGCCCCGTCAGGTGGTCGAACTCGTCGATGAGCGGCAGCTTCTCGATCTTGTGCTTGGCCAGTAGCGCCGCCGCGTCGTCGGACGTGATGCCGACGGGAGCGGTGACGAGCGGCATGGGAGTCATCACTTCGCGCACGAGCCGGGCGCGCCACTCCCGCGCGGGCACGAAGCGCAGGTCGCGGTTGGTGATGATGCCGAGCAGGACGCGGTCGTCATCGACTACGGGGAGTCCGGAGACGCGGTACCTGCCACACAGCTCGTCGAGTCGCTCGAGCGTGACGTCCGGCCCGATCGTGACCGGGTTGGTGATCATGCCGGACTCCGACCTTTTCACCAGGTCGACCTGACCAGCCTGGTCCTGGATCGACAGGTTCCGGTGCAAGACGCCGATACCGCCCTCGCGGGCCATCGCGATGGCCATCCGCGCTTCTGTGACGGTGTCCATCGCGCTGGAGACCAGCGGGGTGCGGACGTCGATGTGCGTGGTGAGCCGCGACGACGTGTCGATGTCGCCGGGCGCCAGATCCGTCTCACCGGGCAGCAGCAAGACGTCGTCGAAGGTCAGTCCGAGGGTGGCGAACTTTTCCGGGATGCCGGTGTCCGGGAGGCCGACGGGCTGGAGATCCATGGCCCTATCGTACGGGCGCATGTCGCCGTTCGGGACGATGACGGGCCCGGTCAGACCGGACCCGTCACCCTCCGTCGAACGGTCAGTGGCTGTGGCCGTGGCCGTGACCGCCCGCGTCGGACTCTTCTTCGGCCGGCTTCTCCACCACCAAGGTCTCGGTGGTGAGCAGCATCCCGGCGATCGAGGCCGCGTTGGTCAGCGCCGAGCGGGTGACCTTCACCGGGTCGAGCACGCCCTGGGCGACCAGGTCGCCGTACTCGCCGGTCTCGGCGTTGAAGCCGTTGCCGGCGCCTGCCTCGCGGACCTTCGCCACCACGACGTACCCCTGGTCACCGCCGTTCTCGGCGATCCAGCGTAGCGGCTCGTCGGCGGCGATGCGGACGATCCTGGCCCCCATGGCCTCGTCTCCGGTGAGCCCCAGCCCGTCGCCGACCGCCGTGGCCGCATGCACGAGGGCTGAACCGCCACCCGCGACAATGCCTTCCTCGATCGCTGCCCGTGTGGCGGAGACGGCATCCTCGATGCGGTGCTTCTTCTCCTTCAGCTCCACCTCGGTGGCGGCACCGACCTTGACTACACAGACACCGCCGGCGAGCTTGGCGAGCCGCTCCTGCAGCTTCTCGCGGTCCCAGTCGGAGTCGGTGTTGTCGATCTCGGCCTTGACCTGCGCCACTCGGGCGTTGACATCGGCGATCTCGCCACCGCCGTCGACGATCGTGGTGTTGTCCTTGGTGATGACCACCCGGCGTGCCCGGCCCAGCACCTCCTGGCCCACCTGGTCGAGCTTGAGGCCGACATCGGGGGTGACGACCTGGGCGCCGGTCAGCACCGCGATGTCTTCCAGCATCGCCTTGCGCCGGTCACCGAACGCCGGCGCCTTCACGGCGGCGGCGGTGAAGGTGCCGCGGATCTTGTTGACCACCAGGGTCGACAGCGCCTCGCCGTCGACGTCCTCGGCGATGATGAACAGCGGCTTGCCGGCCTGGACGACCTTCTCCAAGAGCGGCAACATGTCGCTGATCGCGGAGATCTTGCCCTGGTTGACCAGGATGAAGGGGTCGTCGAGCACGGTCTCCATACGCTCGGCGTCGGTGACGAAATACGGCGAGATGTAGCCCTTGTCGAACTGCATCCCCTCGGTGAACTCGAGCTCGGTGCCGAGGGTGTTGGACTCCTCGACGGTGATGACGCCGTCCTTGCCGACCTTGTCGAACGCCTGCGAGATCAGGTCGCCGATGACAGCGTCGCGGGCGGAAATGGTCGCCACGTGAGCCATGTCCTCGGTCGAGTCGACGTCGCGGGCGGCCTTGCCGAGCTCGGCGTTGATCGCCTCGACCGCGACGTCGATGCCGCGCTTCAGGCTCATCGGGTTGGCCCCGGCGGCGACGGCGCGCAGCCCCTCGTGGACGAGGGCCTGGGCGATCACGGTAGCGGTGGTGGTGCCGTCGCCGGCGACGTCGTTGGTCTTGGTGGCGACTTCCTTGGCGAGCTGAGCACCGAGGTTCTCAAACGGGTCGTCGAGCTCGATCTCGCGGGCGACTGTTACGCCGTCGTTGGTCATGGTGGGGGGTCCCCACTTCTTGTCGAGGACGACATAACGACCCTTGGGGCCGAGCGTCACCTTGACGGTGTTGGCGAGCGCATCGACGCCACGCTCCAGCGCGCGTCGGGCCTGCTCGTCGAACTGCAAAATCTTGGGCATTGATGATCCTTGTCAGGGTCGTTGCGGCGAACTGGTAACGCCCCGGGTGCCCGGATGCCGGACGCCCGGGGCGCAACCATCTGAAATGCGGTGACTTACTTGTCGATGACGGCGAGGACGTCGCGCGCCGAGAGGATCAACAGATCCTCACCGGAGTGCTTGACCTCGGTGCCGCCGTACTTGCTGTAGATGACCTTGTCACCGACGGCGATGTCGAGCGGGACGCGGTTGCCGCTGTCGTCGACACGACCCGGTCCGACCGCGAGGACTTCGCCCTCCTGGGGCTTCTCCTTGGCGGTGTCGGGGATGACCAGGCCAGACGCGGTGGTCTGCTCGGCCTCGAGTGTGCGGACGAGAATGCGGTCTTCGAGCGGCTTGATGTTGACTGACACTTGCTGACCTCACCTTTCACGGATGAGAG